>NZ_JBAPPI010000588.1:0-17180 GCF_049280035.1 Mycobacterium sp.
CAACGGGAAATTCGAACTTCTCCCGCGACTCCCGGTCCTTGGTCTGCTTGCGGATGAAGTCGTACTGATCAAATCCCTGGTGGGGAAAACCAATCATTGTGTCGAACACCGGCAACCCGGCACAGCCAGCCATGCTCACCAGGTTGGAACAAGGCTCTATCTTTGTCCAGTGGCCGGCTTATCGCTTGAAAGCAGCTTTCATGAGCTGGTCGGGAGCCTCCCGGCGACGGTTGGCGTCGCGATCGTGCCAGCCGGCGGAACGTCCGTGAGGTCGCTTGGCGCCTGGTCGACCGGCGTCGCATGGTCGACGATCAAGGTGCCGTTGGCGATTGCGGCCTTGCGTGCAGGCGTAGGGAGCCGGGAGCTGGTGGCCAACGCGATTACCCAATCCGACAACGCCGCCGCCGAGAAGCTGTGGTCGCAGCTCGGGGAGCCGGCCGAGGCGGCACAAAAAGTGCAAGCCGTCATCGACGACGCCGGCGACACATCCACCGTGGTCGAGTCACGACGACTTCGCCCCGGCTATACAGCTTTCGGTCAAACTCAATGGTCCCTGTTTCGGCAGGCACAGTTCGCCGCCGGGCTGCCGGGCATTCCCGATGCTGCTCGCGTCGTCCATTTGATGCACAACCTCGCAAGCGACCATCGCTGGGGACTGGCTGTCAAAGGCTTTGCCGCGAAGGGAGGTTGGGGTCCCGGCGTAGCCGGCGACTACCTGGTCCGGCAATTCGCGATTGTGCCGATCGAAGCCGGGAATGTCGGCGTCGCGCTGGCGGCCCAAGCCCACGACGGCGTGTTCGAGGCCGGAGTCGACGTCCTCAACGGCCTGGCCGACTGGCTCGTCGACCACCTCGCCGAGCTAACCGAGGATTGACGGCACCACAGCGTCGATCAGGTGCGGACCCGGTTCAGCGAAGGCCGTGCGCAATGCGTCGGCGAAGTCCTCGGCAGTGGTTACCCGCCGCGCCGGAACGCCCATGCCCTCGGCGATCTTTACGAAATCCATTGTCGGGCGCGACAAATCAAGGAGATCGAGCGCCTTGGGACCCGGAGCTGAGCCGACTCCGACCCGCTGCAACTCGATCCGCAGAATGTCGTAGGCGGCGTTGTTGTAGATCACCGTCGTGACGTTCAGGTTCTCCCGGGCTAAAGTCCACAGACCCGAAATCGTGTACATCGCCGATCCGTCGGATTCCAGACACAGCACCGGCCGGTCAGGTGCGGCGACGGCGGCGCCCACGGCGGACGGTATGCCAAAGCCGATGGCGCCGCCGGTCAGGGTCAGCCAATCATGCGCGGGTGCACCGGCGGTCGCTGCCACCAGGAACACACCGGAGGTGTTGGACTCGTCGACAACGATCACCCGTTCCGGCATGAGCGCGCCGACCGCGTCGGCCACCGCCGCCACGGTCAACGCACCGGATGGCAGCTGTGGACGTGACGGTGCCGCAACCGCAGCGCTCGAGCCGGGCGCAACCTCGTCGGCCAACGCGGTCAAAGCCTCCGCGGCACCGGTGTGTTCGCCGAGCACATGCACTTGGCAGCCCTCCGGCACCAGATCGCTCGGCTTGTCGGGATAGGCGAAGAACGACACCGGCGACGCAGCCCCGGCCAAGAACAGATGTTTGGCGCCGTCGAGTTGAGCCGCGACGGCCTCGGCGAAATAGGCGATTCGTTCGACGGCGGGGACGCCGGCGCCGCGTTCCAGCCGCGTGGGGAAGGTCTCGCAGTACCAGCGGGCCCCGGTGGCCGCGGCGATCCGGGCCCCCGCAGTCAGCCCCGCGTTGCGGGTGCCGTCGCCGCCGATCAGGATTACCGCGGGTTCGCCGGAGCGCAATACTGTTGCCGCCAACTCGACCGCGTCCGCGTCGATGGGCGACGGTGTCGGCCCGGCCGCGGCCGAAGCGCCGGCCCGTGCATCCTCGGTCCACGAAATATCCGCGGGCAGAATCAATGTCGCGACATGTCCGCCGCTCTGGCTGGCAGCGATCGCCTCCGCGGCGTCAGCCGCAACATCACCGTCGGATCGCCGCAGCCAGCCCGACACACTGCCGGCCACCGCCTCGATGTCGGATTCCAGTGGGGCGTCGTACTTCTTGTGATAGGTAGCGTGGTCGCCGACGACCACTACCATCGGCACCCTGGCGCGCCGGGCGTTGTGCAGGTTGGCCAGGCCGTTGCCCAGCCCGGGGCCGAGGTGCAGCAGCACCGCGGCGGGGCGGCCGGCGATGCGGGCATAGCCATCAGCCGCGCCGGTGGCGACTCCCTCGAATAAGGCCAGCACGCCTCGCATTTGCGGGACGGCGTCCAGCGCCGCCACGAAGTGCATCTCGGAAGTACCGGGGTTGGCGAAACAAACGTCGACGCCGCCGTCGACCAGGGCGTTGATCAGGGCCTGGGCACCATTCACGCTTCGACTCTAGACGCGGCTAGACGGACAGCGCGGCCCGGGCGCAGGCATGCGTCTGCTGCGCGTACCCGCCGCCGAACAGCACAACATGCGCAAGCAACGGAAAGAGCTGGTGCAGGCCAATGCGTTTGCGCCAGCCCGGCCTCAGCTTTCGCACCCGCTGGTAGCCGGCGAGGACAGCGTCGTAGTGCGGGCAGCCAAACAGCGCGAGCATCGCCAGGTCGGTTTCGCGGTGACCGCCGTGTGCGGCCGGATCGATCAGCACCACCCCGTCGGGCGTCCACATCACATTCCCGCTCCACAAATCGCCGTGCAGCCGGGCCGGAGGGTCATCGTCGTCGAAGTCGCCGGCTCGGCATCGCGCCGCGACGGAGTCGATCGCGTCACGGGTCGAAGCCTCGAGACGCCGCGCCGCGAGCTCGGCCATCGGGGTCAGTCGCTCGTCAGCGTAGAAATCGCCCCACCGCCGGTGGTGTCGCAGCGACATCGGCAGCGGCTGCGACAGCGGCCCGAAGAACCCGGGCCCGTCCCATCCGTCCGGCCCAGCACCGAACGCCGCCGCCCCCGCATCGTGCGTAACCGCCAGTCGAGTGCCGAACTCAGCCGCCGCGTCGGGCGTCGGCGTCACCGAGTCGAGCCGGCGCAGGGTCAGGCTCGTCGCCTCAACGGAAACAACCTGCGCGCAGGGCGCACCACCGTCGACGTCGGAAAGCCAGCGCAGCCCGGCGGCTTCGCAAGCGAAGAAGCCGGTGGGCGCTCCCGGATTGTTTTTATCGAAATCGGTCACGCAGCCCGGCGCGTCAGGCAGTCACGTGCGCGGCATGCACATCGTCGGCCGGGCGCGCCTCAGTCTGCTCCTTGGCCCAGCGGTAGTCGGGTTTCCCGGCCGGCGAACGCTTGACCTCGTCGACCAACCAAAGACTGCGTGGCACTTTGTATCCCGCGATCTCGGCGCGCACGAAACTGTCCAGTGCCGACAGCGTCGGCCGAGAGCCGGGCCGAGCCTGCACCACGGCGGCCACATGCTGGCCGTACCGGGCGTCGGGCACACCGACCACCAGTGCATCGAAGACGTCGGGGTGGCCCTTGAGCGCGGCCTCGACCTCCTCGGGGTAGATCTTCTCGCCGCCGCTGTTGATCGAGACCGAGCCGCGGCCCAGCATGGTGACGGAGCCGTCCTCCTCGACCTGCGCGTAGTCGCCCGGAATCGCGTAGCGAACGCCGTTGATGGTCTTGAAGGTCTCGGCGGTCTTCTTCTCATCCTTGTAGTAGCCGACCGGGATGTTGCCCTTCTTGGCGATGAGACCGCGCACGCCGGAGCCGGGCTTCACCTCGTTGCCGTCCTCGTCGAGCACGACCGTGCGGTGATCGATCGCGACCCGTGGACCACCGCTGTGCGGCGCGTCTTTGGCGACGATGCTGGTGCCGCCGAAACCGGTCTCCGAGGAGCCGATCGAATCGGTGATCACCCGGTTGGGCAGCAGCTCCAGCAGTCTCTCCTTGATGCTCGGTGAGAACAGCGCCGCGGTGCTGGCGAGCAGGAAAAGCGATGACAGGTCGTACTCGTTACCTTCGTCCTGATGAGCTAACAGGGCATCGAGCAACGGCCGCGCCATCGCATCGCCGGTGAAGAACAGCAGGTTCACCTTGTGGTCGTGAATCGTGCGCCACACCTCGTCGGCGTTGAATTCCGGTGCAAGCACGGTGGTTTGGCCAGAGAAGATCGACATCCAGGTGGCCGACTGGGTAGCGCCGTGGATCATCGGCGGAATCGGATAGCGGATCATCGGCGGATTGGCGGCGGCGGCCTTGGCGAGGTCGTGTTCGCTTTTGACGAATTCGCCTGTGGCGAAGTCAGTTCCGCCGAACAGCACCCGGTAAATGTCCTCGTGGCGCCACATCACACCCTTCGGGAAGCCGGTGGTGCCGCCGGTGTAGAGCAGGTAGATGTCGTCAGCGTTGCGCTCACCGAAATCCCGCTCGGGTGAGCCCGCCGCGATCGCAGCGTAGAACTCGACGCCGCCGTAGCGCTGGTAGTCGTTATCACTGCCGTCCTCGACGACGAGGACCGTCTTGACATTGGGCGTATCCGGCAGCACGTTGGCCACCCGATCGGAGTACTGGCGCTCGTGGACCACCGCGACCATGTCGGAGTTCTCGAACAGGTAGCGAAGTTCGCCCTCAACATAGCGGAAGTTGACGTTGACCAGGATCGCGCCCGCCTTGACGATGCCCAGCATCGCAATGACGATCTCGTTGCGGTTACGGCAGTAGAGCCCGACCTTGTCGTCCTTCTGCACACCCTGGTCGAGAAGGTAGTGCGCCAGGCGGTTGGCCTTCTCCTCCAGTTGGGCGTAGGTCAGCTGGTCGTCGCCGCAGATCAGCGCGATACGGTCGGGTACGGCGTCGATGGCGTGCTCCGCCAAGTCGGCAATATTCAGGGCCACGGACCCCAAATTAGAACGTGTTACATTTTTTTACAAGTTGTATCCAGCCTGACAAGCCCGAGGGAAGGCGATCACCCGTGAGCGAGTCCGAAACAGGCGCCAGCAAAAAAGCACACGCCATCATTGAGCAGCGCGGACACACCCTGATCTTGACGCTGAACCGTCCCGAGGCCCGCAATGCGCTCTCGACCGAGATGCTTTCGATCATGGTCGAGGCGTGGGACCGCGTCGACAACGATCCCGATATCCGGTGCTGCATCCTCACCGGGGCCGGCGGCTACTTCTGCGCGGGCATGGACCTGAAAGCCGCGACTGCCCGCCCGCCGGGCGACTCGTTCAAAGACGGCAGCTACGACCCGTCGCGCATCGATGCCCTACTCAAAGGTCGTCGGCTGACCAAACCGCTGATCGCCGCGGTCGAGGGCCCGGCCATCGCCGGCGGCACCGAGATCCTGCAGGGCACCGACATCCGCATCGCCGGCCATAGCGCCAAGTTCGGCATCTCGGAGGCCAAATGGAGCCTCTACCCGATGGGCGGCTCGGCGGTGCGGCTGGTACGCCAGATCCCCTACACGGTGGCCTGCGATCTGCTGCTGACCGGTCGGCACATCACCGCCGCGGAGGCCAAGGAGATCGGCTTGATCGGCTACCTGGTTCCCGACGGTGAGGCGTTGACCAAGGCGCTCGAGATCGCCGAAGTGATCAACAACAACGGGCCGCTCGCGGTGCAGGCGATCCTGCGCGCGATTCGGGAAACCGAGGGCATGCACGAGAACGAAGCGTTCAAAATCGACACCCAACTCGGGATATCGGTGTTCCTGTCCGACGACGCGAAGGAAGGCCCGATGGCATTCAAGGAGAAGCGCACTCCGCAGTTCAAGGGGCGCTAGCGCATCCCTGCGCGCCCTGGCGCCGAACGTGAAATTGTTGCGAGTTTCCCGCCGATTTATCGCAATGGTTTCACGCTCGATGAGCTGTCGGTCGCGCCCGGCACACTCGTCGTCATGGGGGCACCATTCATCGGCAGCGAGGCCGTCGCATCGGGTGCGCTAACCCCGTACGCATTGCGGACCAAGTTCACGCCGATTCATCGCGACGTATATGTTGCTCGCGACATCGAGCTCACGGCCGTCGTGCGCGCGCACGCTGCTTGGCTGTGGTCTCAGCGACGCGGCGTGATCGCTGGTCGCTCCGCTTCAGCGTTACACGGTGCCAAATGGGTCGACGCTAATCGCCCCGCGGAGATCATCTACGACAATCGTCACGCTCCGGCGGGGATCCGAACGTGGTCCGACCGTGTCGCAAACGACGAGGTAGCCCTACTCGACGGCGTTACCGTCACTGTCCCAGCGCGGACCGCCCTCGACATAGCGTCCCGCTACCCGGTCGGCAAGGCCGTCGCCGCCATCGATTCGCTTGCTCGCGCAACACACCTCAAGATGGCCGACGTCGACCTCCTCGGCGAGCGTTATGCAGGCCGCCGCGGCATCCGAAAGGCCCGCAGGACTTTGGATCTCGTAGATGCGGGCGCCGAGTCGCCCCGTGAGACATGGCTGCGCCTGCTGCTTATCCGCGCCGGCTTCCCGCCGCCGCAGACGCAGATCCCGGTCTACGACGAGTACGGCCAGCTCGTCGCCGTACTTGATATGGGTTGGGAGCATCTCAAGTTGGCCGTCGAGTACGACGGCGACCACCACTGGACCGACCGTCGGCAATTCAACAGAGACATCGCGCGTGCCGAAGCCCTGACCGACCTTGGCTGGATCGACGTTCGGGTGACGGCCGAGGACACGGAAGGTGGCGTGATCGCTCGGGTATCAGTGGCCTGGGACCGCCGAGTGTGAAACTGTTGCGATTTTTTCGTTGATTTTTCGCAGCAGTTTCACATTGGACACGTTAGAGCAGTGGGCTGCTGGGCGTGAAAGTCATTGGCATTGCCTCCAGGCCGCTGACGAAGTTGGCTGGGCGCAAAGGCAATACATTGTCTTCGGCGGCTAGCCGCAGATCGGGCAGTCGCTCCAGCACCCGGCCGGTCATCAGGCTCAGCTCCAAGCGGGCCAGCTGATTGCCGAGACAGAAATGGGTGCCGAAGCCGAAAGCCAAGTGGGTGTTAGGGTCTCGCCGGATATCAAACTGGTCGGGGTTGTCGAAGACCGACTCGTCGAAGTTCGCCGACTCGAAGAGCAACATCATCTTCTCGCCTGCGCGAAGCGCAGTGCCGTGGAATTCGGTATCGGCCGTCAAGGTCCGGCACATGTTCTTCACCGGTGACGTCCAACGCAGCATCTCTTCGATCGCACCCGGTAACAGCGCGTGGTCGGCTTGCAGCGTGTTCCACTGGTCGCGATGTCGCACCACCTGCTCGGTGCCGCCGGACAGGGTGTGGCGGGTGGTTTCGTCGCCACCGATGAGGATCAGCAGCGTCTCGAGGATAATCTCGTCGTCGGACATCCGCTGACCCTCGACCTCGGCGTTCACCAGGATGGAAAACAAGTCGTCGGTCCGGTTGGCACGGCGCTTGGTGATCAGGTCCATGGTGAACTCGGTGTAGGCGGCGAACGCCTCCATTACCGCCTGGAACTCCGCCGACGTCGGGTCGATGTGTGAGCTCAACCCGGTCACCAGGTCGTCGGACCACTTCAGCAGCATGCCGCGCTCCTCGGGCAGCACACCGAGCATGTCGCCGATCACCGCCATCGGCAGCGGGGCGGCGATATCGCGGACGAAGTCGCACTCGCCTCGCTCGCAGACCGCGTCGATCAGCGTGTCGCAGAGCCTCGCGATGGACGGCTCCTTCTCCTTCACCCGCTTACGAGTGAATCCTGCGTTGACCAGCTTGCGCCGCAACAAGTGTGCGGGGTCGTCCATGTCGATCATGTACGGCATCCCCGGCTGATCCGGACGAATGCCGCCGGTGCTGGAGAACAGCTCCGGATCGCGCTCGGCGTCGATGATGGCCTGATACGTCGTCGCGCCGGCCAAGCCGTTGCGGTCCCGAAACACCGGTTGGTTGGCCCGCATCCAGCGATAGGCCTCGCGTGAAGTCCGGCGGTCGGCATAGAAAAGACCGTCCGCCAAATCGATGTTCAAGATTGTGTCCGGGATGGTCGAAGTCATCTAACCAACCTCCAGTTTTCTGCTTCGAGCGCATTACAGTAAGCCCCATGCCTGTCTCGCAACACACCATCGCTGGAACCGTTCTCACCATGCCGGTGGTGATCCGTAAAGCCGACCAGCACGCCGCGATGTTCTCGATCAACGCCGCGGCGGCGCAGCGCCTCATCGACTACAGCGGCCTGCAGATCTTCGAATACCTGCCCGGCCGCGCGATCCTGGCGCAGCTGCTGGTGCGCTACATCGACGGCGATCTGGGCAAGTACCACGAGTACGGCACCGCCTTCATGGTGAACCCGCCGGGCACAACACTTCGAGGCATACGGGCGATGGCCAAGGCTGCCACCTTCATCCATCACCTGCCCGTCGATCAGGCGTTCACCCTCGAGGCCGGCCGCACCATCTGGGGCTACCCGAAGATCATGGCGGACTTCAACGTTCGCGAGGGCCGCAAGTTCGAGTTCGACGTCAGCGCCGACGGCCAGTTGATCGCCGGAATCGAGTTCAGCCGCGGACTGCCGCACCCGGCGCCGGGACCGCAACACCTCAAAACCTACTGCCACCTGGACGGCGTCACCCGGGAGATCTCCTCGGAGATGAGCACGACGGGCGTGCGCACCCGGCTCGGCGGTGCCCGCATCAGGCTGGGCGACCACCCCTACGCCAAAGAACTGGCGACGCTGGGCCTGCCCAAGCGGGCGTTGATGACGCAGTCCGCGGCCAATGTGGAGATGTCGTTCGGCGACGCACGCGCCCTCTGAGCCCATCCCCATCCGGCCAATCTAGAACGTGTTCTAGCCGGCCGCAAGCACCAGCTCAGATCAACGATGCGAGCTCGCGGACCTGCTCTGTACTGCGACCAGACACCACCATCATGGTGACGCCTGCGGCCTCCCAGGCCTTGATCTGCTTACGCACGTAGTCCACGTCGCCGACGATCGCCGCGTCGTCGATGACCTCGTCCGGGATGATCGCCGCGGCCTTGTCCTTCTGGTCGCTGCGGAAGAGCTTCGTCACGTCGTCGACCACCTCGGCGTAGCCCATCCGGCGGTAGACGTCGGCGTGGAAGTTGGTGTCCTCGGCACCCATCCCGCCCATGTAGAGGGCGATGTAGGGCTTCATGGCCGCGAACGCGGCGCTGCGGTCATCGGTGATGACGATGTTGGCCGTGGCGCAGATCTCGAAGTCCTCGCGGCTACGGCGGGCGCCCGGGCGGGCGAACCCCTCGCCCAACCACTCGTTGTACGTGTCGGCCATGCGCGGCGTGTAGAAGATCGGCAGCCAGCCGTCGCAGATCTCAGCGGCCAACGCGACATTCTTCGGCCCCTCGGCGCCCAGCATGATCGGGATGTCGGAGCGCAGCGGATAGGTAATGGGCTTGAGCGGCTTGCCCAGACCCGTCGCACGCTCCCCCGTCAACGGCAGCGGATAGTGCGGGCCGTCGCTCGTCACCGGCTTTTCGCGCGCCCACACCTGCCGGATGATGTCGATGTATTCCCGGGTGCGGGCCAACGGCTTGGGGAACGACTGCCCGTACCAACCCTCCACCACCTGCGGACCCGAGACCCCCAGACCAAGAATGTGCCGGCCACCGCTGAGGTGATCCAGCGTCAGCGCCGCCATCGCGCAGGCGGTTGGTGTGCGGGCGGATAGTTGCACCACGGACGTGCCCAACCTTAGCCGCTGCGTCGACGAACCCCACCAGGCCAGCGGCGTGTAGGCGTCCGATCCCCACGCTTCGGCGGTGAACACGGCGTCGAATCCGGCCTCCTCGGCCGCGGCGACCAGTTCCGCGTGGTTTTCCGGTGGATGAGCGCCCCAATATCCCAGCTGGAGTCCGAGCTTCATGCGAGCCGCCTTTCCTGCAGGTCCCGACCGTATCTTGAAACCATTCTTAGAACCTGTTCTACTCGATGCTGTGACCACCAGCCAAAGCAGCCCGGTGCAGATCGATACCCATCAGCCGCCTCTATCGGCACCTCTGAAGCTGTCCTTCGACTACACCCGTTCAGTCGGACCCACCCTCAGCCAGTTCTTCACCGCCCTCCGTGAGCGACGGATCGTCGGTGTCAGGGGCTCGGATGGCCGGGTCTACGTCCCGCCCGCCGAGTTCGACCCCGTGACCTACGAACGATTGACCGAGATCGTACCGGTGGCCAGTGTCGGGACCGTGCTGTCGTGGACCTGGCAGCCCGAGCCCCTGGCGGGGCAGCCGCTGGACCGGCCATTCGCCTGGGCGCTGATCAAGCTCGACGGCGCCGACATTCCACTGCTGCACGCCGTTGATGTCGGGGCCGCCGGATCATCCGATTCCATCAACTCCGGGGCGCGGGTGCATGCCCATTGGGTCGACGAACCGGCAGGCGCGATCACCGACATCGCCTACTTTGCGCTCGGCTCAGAAGCCCAGGAGGCGGCGCCCGTCCTCGAAACGACCGACGACCGCGACCCGGTGACGGTCCAGGTGACGCCAAGCAGCATCGAAATCCAGCACACCGCTTCGCTTCCAGAGAGCGCGTTTCTGCGCGCTCTGGAAGAGGGCAAGCTGCTCGGCGCCCGCACCGGCGAAAACGGGAAAGTGTACTTCCCTCCGAAGGAAGCAGACCCGGCGACCGGGCTCGATCTCGACAACTTCCTCGAGCTGCCCGACACGGGCACGGTCACGACGTTCGCGATCATCAACATCCCGTTCGCCGGGCAGCGCATCAAACCGCCGTACGTCGCGGCCTACGTCCTGCTCGACGGTGCCGATATCGCGTTTCTGCACCTGGTTCAGGAGATCGACGCCTCCGAGGTGCGGATGGGCATGCGGGTGCAGGCGGTGTGGAAGCCCCGCGAGGAATGGGGCCTCGGCATCGACAACATCGAATACTTCAAGCCGACCGGCGAACCCGACGCCGACTACGACACCTACAAACACCACCTGTAAGAGGGAATGACGTGACCGATCGCGATGTAGCTGTCGTCGGATTCGCCCATGCGCCGCATGTGCGCCGCACCGACGGCACCACCAACGGCGTCGAAATGCTGATGCCGTGCTTCCATGCGCTGTACGACGGACTCGGCCTCGAGCAGACCGACATCGGCTTCTGGTGTTCGGGCTCGTCGGATTACCTTGCCGGCCGCGCATTTTCGTTCATCTCGGCGATCGACTCGATCGGGGCGGTGCCGCCGATCAACGAGTCGCACGTGGAAATGGACGCCGCGTGGGCACTCTACGAGGCCTACATCAAGCTGCTGACCGGTGAGGTCGACACCGCACTTGTCTACGGCTTCGGCAAGTCTTCGGCCGGCACCCTGCGTCGCGTGCTCGCGCTGCAGACCGACCCGTACACCGTCGCGCCGCTGTGGCCCGACTCGGTGTCGATGGCGGGGCTGCAGGCCCGCTTCGGCCTGGACTCCGGCAAGTGGACGGCCGAGCAGATGGCTCAGGTCGCCCTGGACTCGTTCGCCGTTGCCGAGCGCACTGACTCGGAGAAGCCGGCGAAGAGCATCGACGAGCTGCTGGCCCGGCCGTTCTTCGCCGATCCCCTTCGGCGCCACGACATTGCGCCGATCACCGACGGCGCAGCGGCGATCGTGCTGGCCGCTGGCGACAAGGCCCGCGAGCTGCGTAAGAACCCCGCGTGGATCACCGGGATCGAGCACCGCATCGAGACTCCGGTCCTCGGCGCCCGGGACCTGACCACGTCGCCGTCGACGGCGGCGTCCGCCAAGGCTGCGACCGGTGGAGACACCAGCTCGATCGAGGTGGCCGAGATCTACGCGCCGTTCACCCATCAGCAACTGATCCTGACCGAGGCAATCGGCCTGCCGTCGTCGACGAAGGTCAACCCGTCGGGCGGGACACTGGCGGCCAACCCAATGTTCTGCGCCGGGTTGGAGCGCATCGGCTTTGCGGCACAACACATTTTCGACGGCTCCGCAAGCCGGGTGCTCGCGCACGCGACCAGCGGCCCGGTCTTGCAACAGAATCTCGTCGCCGTGCTGGAAGGGAAATAATCATGGCGGGCCAGTTGGCTGCGGTGCTCGGCACCGGCCAGACGAAGTATGTCGCCAAACGCCAGGACGTCTCGATGAACGGCCTGGTTCGCGAGGCCATCGACAAGGCATTGTCCGACTCCGGGTCCACCATGGACGACATCGACGCTGTGGTCGTCGGCAAAGCGCCCGACTTCTTCGAGGGCGTCATGATGCCGGAGCTGTTCATGGCCGACGCGGTGGGCGCGACCGGCAAGCCGTTGATCCGGGTGCACACCGCGGGTTCGGTCGGCGGGTCGACCGGTGTGGTGGCGGCCAGCCTGGTGCAGTCTGGCAAGTACCGCCGCGTGCTCGCGATGGCATGGGAGAAGCAGTCCGAGTCGAATGCCATGTGGGCGTTGAGCATTCCGGTGCCGTTCACCAAGCCGGTCGGCGCCGGTGCGGGCGGCTACTTCGCTCCGCACGTGCGCTCCTACATCCGCCGATCCGGCGCGCCGACGCACATCGGGGCCATGGTGGCGGTCAAGGACCGGCTGAACGGCGCCAAGAATCCGTTGGCGCACTTGCATCAACCGGACATCACGCTGGAAAAGGTGATGGCGTCGCAGATGCTGTGGGACCCCATTCGCTTCGACGAGACCTGCCCGTCGTCCGACGGCGCCTGTGCGGTGGTGATCGGCAACGAGGACATCGCCGACAAGCGAGTCGCCGAAGGCCACCCGGTGGCATGGATCCACGCCACCGCGTTGCGCACCGAACCGCTGGCGTACTCCGGCCGCGACCAGGTCAACCCGCAGGCCGGGCGCGATGCCGCCAAGGCGCTGTGGAAGGCAGCAGGCATCACCAGCCCGATCGACGAGATCGACGCCGCCGAGGTTTACGTGCCGTTCTCCTGGTTTGAGCCGATGTGGCTGGAGAACCTCGGATTCGCGCCCGAGGGCGACGGCTGGAAGCTGACCGAGGCGGGCGAAACCGAGATCGGCGGGCGGATTCCGCTCAACGCTTCCGGTGGCGTGCTGTCGTCGAACCCGATCGGCGCATCCGGTCTGATCCGGTTCGCCGAGGCGGCCATTCAGGTGATGGGCAAGGCGGGCGACCATCAAGTTCGGGGCGCGCGCAAGGCACTTGGCCATGCCTACGGCGGTGGCTCGCAGTATTATTCGATGTGGGTAGTGGGGGCCGACAAGCCGTGAAGTACACCTGCAGCGTCGCGATGGGACCAATCGATCAGTTGGTCGACATCGCAAAGACCGCCGAAGAGGCGGGATTCGACGCGATCGCATTGCCAGACTCGTTGTTCTACATGGAGAAGGCCGCCGCCGATTATCCGTACACCCCCGACGGCTCGCGGATGTGGAACGAGGACACGCCTTGGGTCGATCCGCTGATCGCCGCCGGCGCCATGGGCGCGGTCACCTCGACGCTGCGGTTCTACACCAACGTGATGAAGCTCGGCTCCCGTAATCCGCTGCTGCTGGCCCGCCAAGTCGGTTCGGTAGCCAACCTGACCCACAACAGGTTTGGTTTTGGTGTAGGAATCGGCTGGGCACCAGAGGAATTCGAATGGTGCGGGGTGCCTTATGCGCGGCGCGGTGCGCGCGTCGACGAGATGATCAAGGTCATCAAACTCGTGCTGGACGGTGGAATGGTCGAATTCCACGGCGAGTTCTACGACTTCGACCGTTTGCAGATGACCCCGGCGCCCAGCCAACCCGTGCCGTTCTACGTCGGCGGCCACACTGACGTCGCGCTCAAGCGTGCCGCCCGCGTCAGCGACGGCTGGACCAGCGCGATGATGACCGCCGACCAGCTCGCCGAGACCATCGGCAAAATCAAGGCCTTGCTTGCCGAATACGACCGAGCGGATGTCCCTTTCGAATACCAGGCGGTGTGCATCGACAAGTTCGGTGTGGACGGCCACCGGGAACTTGCCGACATCGGCGTCACCGACAACATCGTGATCCCGTGGGTTTTTGACGGACTCGGGTTCGATGCGCCGCTGGAGAAGAAGAAGGATTCGTTGAAACGTTTCGCCGACACCTATATCCACTCGGGATGGCAGGACACATGACCGAATCAGCTGCACACCTGGCCGGCAAGCGTTCCCGCGATGCAGTTGGGACCAGAGACAAAGACGCGTGGCTGGCGGTGTTCGCCGACGACGCCATCGTCGAGGACCCGATCGGGCCGTCGCATTTCGACCCCGAGGGCAAGGGGCATCGGGGTCGGGATGCCATCTCGGCGTTCTGGGACAAGGCGATTGCGCCGACGGACAAGATCGAGTTTCATTTCCGCGACACCTATCAGTGCGGCAACGAGGAAGCCAACGTCGGCCACATCCTGATCACGGCGGCCGGGCATCAGGTCACCGCCGAAGGGGTGTTCACCTACAAGGCCAACGACGAGGGCATGTTGGTGGCGCTGCGCGCGTACTGGGAGGTTGACCGCGCGACGGCCAGCGCGCGCAAGATCTGAACCCAGCACTGCTCTCCCCCGTAATCAAATTGGAGCGACCTGCATATCGGCCAGGGGAGTCGCAGGATGGACAGCGTGGACGAGCCCGTACGGGTACGAGGCGATTTCGACGCGCCCTCACGCTGGCTGTGGCTCTTCAAGTGGTGCGTGCTGGCGGTGCCGCACTACCCCATATTGATCCTGCTCTACCTGGCCTACCCGCTGGTGACCATCGTTGCCGGCGTCGCCATCTTGTTCACCGGACGGTATCCGCGTCCGCTCTTCGACTTCAATGTCGGGGTGCTGCGCTGGTCGTGGCGGGTGATGAACTACCGGTTTCCGATGAACAGCACCGACAAGTACCCGCCTTTCACGCTCGCTTCTCGGCCCGATTACCCAGGCGATCTCGAAGTCGACTATCCGGAACGGCTCACGAATTGGGCGGTGCTGGTGAAGTGGTGGCTCCTGGGGCTGCCGCAGATACTCATGTGTTGGGCGATGGAGCCGCTGCTGCAGCTGCTGTGCGTCATCGCCCCGTTCTGGCTGTTATTCACCGGCACTATCCCGCGGGGCATGTCCGACCTTCTCCTGGGCCTCGTTCGATGGCGTTATCGGGTAGCCGTGTACGTCTCCTTGATGCGCGACGAATATCCGCCGTTCCGACTTGATCTAGGTAACCGATGACCCGGCGTAATCCGCTATTCCCGTATGTCTATCGACTCGGCATGCCGATCTTTGACCGGCTGTTCTACCGCCGCTATCGCCGAGAGGCGATGAGGAATGCCACCGGCCGGCTGCTGATGGTGGGTCTGGGCCCGGGAACTGACTTGATGTTTCTTCCGCCCGCGGTGACGTCGGTCGCGGCCGTGGAGCCGGAGGCGGCGATGCGCCGAATGGCGTCAGCGCTGGCTCGCCGCCGAAACATTGCCGTCGATATCGTCGACGGTATCGGCGAATCGATTCCCTTCCCGGACAACAGTTTCGATTCGGTGCATGTCGGGCTGGTGCTGTGCTCGGTCGACAATGTGGCCGCTACCCTCGGCGAGATCCGACGGGTCCTCGCTCCCGGGGGCAGATTGGTCGTTCTCGAACATGTCCGCGGGGACGGGCTGATGGGTCGGTTCCAGGACCTGATCGCCAAGCCGTGGTCTTGGCTGGCCTCCGGCTGCGAGCCGAACCGCCGAACCATCGACGCCATTGCCGCGGCCGGATTCGATACCGGGGGGTTACGCAACACCCGACGCACCCTGGTGCCGGCCCCGTGCACTCCTCATCTACAAGGATTCGCCACCGTTATCGACCGCGATGCGTGAACGTGAGGGTTCACCGATGGGGCAATCGTTATCTTCTGTTCAGCTTCTGTTTAGCTTCTATTCAGTTGCCGTTAACTAACGGTCCGTGTACCCGTTATGCCGAACATTCGCCGCTCGCGAGTCGCCGGCTGTGGGCTACCCACAACATCATCAATAAATCAGAGGGGACAAGTCGGCCGCGGGGAGCCCGCCACACACATCATCCAATGATTCGAGAAGTGGAGTCTCCCATGAGTTACAAGAATCTGGCCGGCCTCGGCACGGCCGCCGGCGCTTTCGTCGCTGCCGGGCTCATCTCGTTGGCAACAGGCCCAATCGCGCACGCCGACGGGGATGATGGCTCCCCGGGGGTAGACACCGACTTCATGACTGGACCCCTCCAAAATTTCGGCATGTTCACGGACCAGTCATTCGCCGACCCTTCCGACAATGAGTTCGTTGCGACAGTTTTCTCAAGTCAGCAACTTGGCTTCACGGATATTTTGACTTCCGGAGCCGACCCCTCCGACGGCGTCGGGCTCGGCGCCGCGGGCATAGGGGAGGCCGGGGAGACAGTAAACACGTTCATAGACCCGAGCAACCCGGCCCTGGCGTCCATGCTCTCGTTCGAGCTTCCGTTCACGGATCCTCTCGCCCAGATCTTTACTGACTTCCTCCAGTTTGGTTTCTGATCTCACCGGCCCCCCTGATCGAGCCTGGTGAGGGGGTTTCGCTCAGGTTTCTTTAGGTCTATGCTCAGGTTGTATTAACAGTGGCTTAGATCACACTCGCGATTGGAGTCTCCAATGAGTGCTCGGCGTATGACACTCGTTCTCGGCACCGCTGCCGGTGCTTTTCTGGCGGCCGGGCTCATCCCGTTGGCAACCAGCCCCGTCGCCCACGCCGACCCTGACGACGTTAGCGTAGGAGCGGACACAGACTTTGACTCTGCCAAGGACCCATTGTTGGCCCTCTTCGGCGTCACCGACGTGGGGGTGGCCGACCCTAGCGACAATTTTGAGGCGATGGTTGTGACCTTTCCGTCTCTCCCCGGCGTCATGGATGTGTTGACTTCTGGGACGGACCCCTCGGATGCATTGACTACATTAGGGGTGCCCGCTGACATTGCCGGAGGGATGACCGGCGTGACAGTCAACACGTTCATCGACCCGAGCCTAGGGATCGACAGCTCGTTCACCATTCCCTTCACGGATCCCCTCGCAGGGCTGTGGGACATCCTCGTCGCGAACGACTTCTTCGGCCTCTGAGGTGGACAGCTGAACTGAGATCGCCGTCGCCTTACTCGACGCCGACGGCCTCGATGATGTTGAGTCGCGCCGCGCGGCGGGCCGGCGGCAGCGAGCCGAGCAGGCTGATCGCCAACGCGCCCACGGTGAACACGAGTGCCATCGGACTCGGCCGGAAGCCGACGTTGAAGTTCATTAGGTCCCCGCTGACCAGGCTGTAGAGCCACTGGTCCGT
>NZ_JBAPPI010000589.1:0-2154 GCF_049280035.1 Mycobacterium sp.
CGCCTGGCCAGCACCGAGTGCCGACGGCCGTAGCCCAGGTAGATGGCGACCCCGGCGAGCATCCTGACGCCGAATCGGATCCAGGTCAGCACGGTCAGGTTGATCATCAGCCACAGACACGCGCACACCGAGGCGATCGGCAGCAGCGGCACCCAGGGCGCGGTGAACCCGCGCGGCAGGTCTGGGCGGGTGCGGCGCAGGACGATCACCCCGGCCGACACCAGGACGAAGGCGAAGAGCGTTCCGACGTTGACCATCTCCTCGAGTTTGGGCGTCGGGAACACCGACGCCGTCGCCCCGATCAACACCGCGACCAGCACGGTGATGCGCACTGGGGTGCCGCGCCCGCCGGTCTTGGCCAGCTGCCGCGGCAACAACCCGTCGCGTGACATCGCAAACAGCACCCGGCATCCGCCGAGCAGAAGCACCATTACCACCGTGGTCAGCCCGGCCAGCGCGCCGATCGAGATGACACCAGAAGCCCAGTGCACCCCATTGACCGCGAATGCGGTGGCCAGGTTGGCATGACGGCCGTCGCTGCTGGTCTTCAGATCGGCATAGGGAACCATTCCCGACAACACGATCGACACCGCGATATACAGCACGGTCACGATGCCCAACGTGGCCAGAATCCCCCGGGGGACATCGCGTTGCGGGTGCTTGGTCTCCTCGGCCATGGTGGCCACAATGTCGAACCCGATGAACGCGAAGAACACGATTGACGCTCCCGCCAGCACGCCGTACCAGCCGTAGTGGCTGCTGTGCGCCCCGGTGAGCAACGACAACAACGACTGATCGACGCCGCTGCCGGAGTGGTCGGCCTCAGCCGGCGGGATGAACGGTGAGTAATTGGCCGTCTTGATATAGAAGGCGCCGACGACCACCACCAGCATCACCACCGCGACCTTGATCGTGGTGACGACGGCAGAGAAGTGCGACGACAGCTTGGTGCCCAGCACGAGCAGGGTAGCCACCAGCGCGACGATCAGCAGCGCACCCCAGTCCAGATTGAGAGATCCCAAAGTGACTCCGCCGCTGGGTATTACAAAAACGGTGTCCAGGTAGCTCGACCACCCCTTGGCCACCACTGCGCCGCCAATCCCCAGCTCCAGAACCAGGTTCCAACCGATGGTCCAGGCCAAAAACTCACCAAAGGTGGCGTAGGAAAACGTGTAGGCGCTGCCTGCCACCGGCAGCGTCGAGGCGAACTCCGCGTAGCACAACGCCGCCAACCCGCAGGTGATCGCCGCGATGAGGAACGAGATCCAGATCGCCGGGCCGGTGATGTCACCGGCAGTCTGCGCGGTGACGGTGAAGATGCCGGCCCCGATCACCACCGACACCCCGAAGACGGTCAGGTGCCACCAGCTGAGGTCCTTGCGCAGCTGAGTACCCGGCTCATCGGTGTCGGCGATCGACTGCTCGACCGACTTGGTGCGCCAGCGACCGGCCATGCACCCGGACAGTACCGAGTACTGTGCGGTAATGCGCGGGGACAGCGTAAGGGACCACGCGATTGTCATCGGGGGAAGCATCGCGGGGCTGTGCGCGGCGCGGGTGTTGTCGGACTTCTACGACCGGGTCACGGTGTTCGAACGCGACGAGCTCCCGAGCACACCCGTTAACCGCACGGCTGTCCCGCAAGGCCGCCATGTTCACCTGTTAATGGCCCGTGGCGCGGTCGAATTCGATGCGTTGTTCCCCGGTCTGCTCGACGACATGGTCGCGGGCGGGGTTCCCATCCTGGAGAACCGACCGGACTGCATCTACTTCGGTGCGGCCGGTCATGTGCTGGGCACCGGGCACACATTGCGCGACCAGTTCACTGCTTACGTGCCCAGCCGGCCTCACCTGGAGTGGCAGATCCGGCGCCGGGTTTCCGAAATCGCCAATGTCGAGATTCAACAGCGTTCGGTGCGCGAACCGCGCTTCGACGCCGACGCCCAGCGGGTGACCGGCGTGCTGCTGGACAGCCAAACCAACGAGCCCGACCTCGTTGCCGCCGATGTGGTCGTCGACGCCACCGGCCGCGGCACCAGGCTGCCGGTTTGGCTGGAGCAGTGGGGGTATCAGCGTCCGCCCGAAAAGACGGTCGACGTGGGCATTGGCTATGCGTCACATCAGTTTCGGCTCCCTAAGGACGCGATCCGGGAG
>NZ_JBAPPI010000590.1:0-1520 GCF_049280035.1 Mycobacterium sp.
TACCGCGCGATGGCCGGCACGCACGAGAACAACACCACCTCGATGCTGGCCCGCGACCAAGCCGAAGGCGCCAAATGGGGCGGCTAGTAAATGGCTGCTCAACCTAACGCCGTCGAGCTCACCGTCGAGCAGGCGTGGTTTATCGCCGAAACCGTTGGGGCGGGGACGTTCCCATGGGTGTTGGCGATTACCACGCCCTACACCGACGCCGCTGAGCGCGGCGCGTTCCTCGATCGGCAGGCCGCCGAGCTGACCCGGATGGGCATGATGTCGCAGGGCGGTGCGGTCAACCCGGCAGTCGCCGACTGGGTCCGGCAGGTGTGCTTCCCGGACCGCTGGCTGGATCTGCGTTACGTAGGGTCCGGCGCAATATCCGGCGCTGACGAGCTGCTGCGCGGGATTATCGTGCGGCGCGGCGACGAAACCCGCGAAACCCCTAAAACCGTAGTGGCGCTGCGTAACGCGCAGCTGGTGACGTTCACGGCGATGAACGTCCACGATGCTCGCGCGCTGGTGTCGGTGCTCGGGGTTGGGTTGGCGCAACGTCCACCGGCGCAATTTGATGAATTCAGCCTGCCTGCCCGAGTGGGCGCACGGGCTGACGAGCGGCTGCGGAACGGCGCGTCGCTGACCGAAGTCGTTGATTACCTGGGTATCCCACGATCGGCGCGCCCGGTGGTCGAGTCGGTGTTCACCGGTCCGCGCAGCTACGTTGAGATCGTCGCGGGCTGCCGCCATGACGGGCAGTACGCCAGCACCGAGGTCGGGGTGAGCATCGTCGACACCACCACAGGCAGAGTGCTGGTCAGCCCGTCGCGTGCCTTCGACGGCGAATGGATATCGACGTTTCGCCCCGGAACCCCGTTCGCGATCGCCGTCGCCGTCGAGCAGCTCACCTCTGAATTGCCGGATGGCGACTGGTTCCCCAGTAACCGGGTGTCCCGAGATTTCAGCACACAGTCGAGTTAACGAGCCGTCCGAGCGTTTCAAGAACTAGCGCTGTCCACCAAGAGAAAGAGAAGCTATGTCCTACCAAGCGGACCCCCAAAGCCTGAGGAGCCGGTGATGTCCAGCGCTGTGATGCCCATAGTGCGGGTCGCCATCCTTGCTGACAGTCGGCTGACCGAGATGGCGCTGCCCGCAGAGCTGCCGCTGCGCGAAATCCTGCCGGCGGTGGAGCGTTTGGTGGTTCCCGCCACCCCAGACGGCGAGGTGGATGGGGCTGATAACGGCTCGGTCACCCCCGCTCGGCTCAGCCTTGCTCCGATCGGCGGGGCGCCGTTCAGCCTCGACGCCAGTCTGGACACCGTCGGCGTTGTCGATGGTGATCTGCTGGCGTTGCAGCCGATCCCCGCCGGGTCGGCCGCGCCCGGCATAGTCGAAGACATCGCCGACGCGGCGGTGATCTTCTCCACGGCCCGGCTGAAGCCCTGGGGCAGCAGCCACATCCAGCGTGGCGCACTGGCCGCTGCTGTTGGATTAGTCTGGGCAGCAACCGGTCTGGCGGTTACCCACCGAGT
>NZ_JBAPPI010000591.1:0-2994 GCF_049280035.1 Mycobacterium sp.
GCCGCTGCGCCCGGACTGTACGACGGTGCCGGTCGCGGTGATGACGCCACGACGGGCCAGCACGCGCTGCAGATTCGTCGTGTCGACCTGATGCCCCAACGCGGCGCTGTAAATGTCACGCAGCGCCGACAGCGCGAATTCGGTTGGCGCCAAGGCAAATCCGATGTTCGTGTAGGACATCTTGGCGACCAGCCGGGTGCGGGCGTGGGCGACCATCGGGCCGTGGTCGAACGCCATTGTCGGCAGTGCGGTGACCGGATGCCAGCTGGTGTCGGGCGGCAGCTCCGGGGTGGCGGGGGAGGGCACCAGGCCTAGAAAGGTCGACGCGATCGTGCGCGTGCCGGGCACCCGGTCGGGATCGGAGAACACCGCGAGCTGCTCCAGGTGGGCCACTTCCCGCAGGTCGACCTTCTCGGCCAGTTGACGTCGTACCGACGTCGTCATGTCTTCATCGTGGCGTAGCCGTCCGCCGGGCAACGACCACGCACCGCGCTGCGGATCGCGGGCGCGTTGCCACAGCAGGACGCTGAGCTGGGGTTTCTGGGTCTTTGGCCCGGAGCCTAGGCCGCGAACCTGGAATACGACGGCGAGCACTTCGTGAGCAGTGCTACCATGTGCCATGTTTTCGATTATAAGTCGAAAACCGGGTCGGGGGCGAAAGGAACGGCCATGACGGTCCTGAATCGCACGGATCACCTGGAAAACGACCTGGCCGCGGCTATCACGAGCTCTCCCAACGGTTACGCGGGTGTCGAGGGCGACGAACGATGGGCCGCCGAGATTCGCCGGCTGGCCGAGCTGCGCAACGCCACGATTTTGGCGCATAACTACCAGCTGCCGGCCATCCAGGATGTCGCCGATCACGTCGGTGACTCGCTGGCGCTGTCGCGGATTGCTGCCGAGGCGCCCGAAGAAACCATCGTGTTCTGCGGCGTGCACTTCATGGCGGAGACCGCGAAAATCCTCAGCCCGGACAAGACGGTGCTGATCCCCGACCAGCGGGCGGGCTGCTCGCTGGCCGACTCGATCACGCCCGCGGATCTGCAGGCCTGGAAGGACGAACACCCCGGCGCCGTCGTTGTGTCCTACGTCAACACCACCGCGGCGGTGAAGGCGCTCACCGACATCTGCTGCACTTCCTCAAACGCGGTCGACGTGGTCGCCTCCATCGACGCGGAGCGCGAGGTGCTGTTTTGCCCCGACCAGTTCCTCGGGGCGCACGTACGGCGGGTGACGGGTAGGGCGAACCTGCACGTGTGGGCCGGCGAGTGTCACGTGCACGCCGGGATCAACGGTGAGGAGCTCACCGATCAGGCCCGCAAGCATCCGGACGCCGAATTGTTCGTCCACCCGGAGTGCGGCTGCGCGACGTCGGCGCTGTACCTCGCCGGCGAGGGCGCCTTCCCGGAGGAGCGGGTGAAGATCCTGTCGACCGGCGGCATGCTGGACGCCGCGCGGGCCACCCACGCCCGCCAGGTGCTGGTCGCCACCGAGGTCGGGATGTTGTATCAGCTGCGCAATGCCGCGCCCGGCGTCGACTTTCGCGCGGTCAATGACCGCGCGACGTGCAAGTACATGAAGATGATCACCCCCGCGGCGCTGTTGCGCTGCCTGGTCGAGGGCGCCGACGAAGTCCATGTTGATGCGCAGATTGCCCGGCTGGCGCGGCAAAGCGTGCAGCGGATGATTGCGATCGGCCAGCCCGGCGGCGGCGAATGAGCATCCGTCCGGCCTGGCAGCAACGGGCCGACGTGGTGGTCATCGGCACCGGGGTCGCCGGCCTGGCCGCTGCGCTGGCTGCCCACCGGGCCGGACGCCGGGTCGTCGTGCTCAGCAAGGCGGGCCGCAGGTCGGGCGTGACGGCCACCCACTACGCCCAGGGCGGAATCGCGGTGGTGCTGCCGGATACCGACGACTCCGTCGACGCGCACGTCGCCGATACGCTGGCCGCCGGCGCCGGTCTTTGTGACGCCGACGCGGTGACGTCGATAGTCGCTGACGGTTACCGGGCGGTGACCGAATTAGTAAGCGACGGAGCACGATTCGACGAGATGGCGGTTGGCGGGTGGGCGCTGAGCCGCGAAGGCGGCCATTCGCGGCGGCGCATCGTGCACGCCAACGGCGATGCAACCGGAGCCGAGGTGCAGCGGGCGCTCGACCATGCGGCAGCCGCGCTGGATATCCGCATCAACCACGCCGCCGTCGGCTTGCTGCACGACGCGAGTTCGGGGATCGATTCCGTGACCGGTGTGCTGGTCGCCAATGCCGACGGCATCGGCATCGTTCGCGCGCCCTCGGTGATCTTGGCCACCGGCGGGCTAGGACACCTCTACGGCGCGACCACCAATCCTGACGGCTCCACCGGAGACGGGATCGCCTTGGCGCTGTGGGCCGGTGTCGCGGTGAGCGACATCGAGTTCATCCAATTCCATCCGACCATGCTCTACAGACCCGATGCCGACCGGACGGCCGGCAATCGCCGACCGCTGGTCACCGAAGCCATCCGCGGCGAGGGCGCGGTTTTGGTTGACAGCCAAGGCAATTCGGTGACTGCAGGCGTGCACCCGATGGGCGATCTGGCGCCACGCGATGTGGTGGCGGCTGCTATCGACGCCCGGCTACGGGCAACCGGCGACCCGTGTGTTTACCTCGATGCCCGCAGCATCGCCGATTTCGAACACCGCTTCCCGACCGTCACCGCCGCGTGCCGAAAAGCCGGCATCAACCCGGTCCGTCAACCCATCCCGGTGATTCCCGGTGCGCACTACAGCTGCGGCGGCGTGGTCACCGATGTGCACGGACAAACCGAGCTGCCCGGGCTTTACGCCGCCGGCGAGGTCGCTCGGACCGGGATGCACGGCGCCAACCGGCTGGCGTCCAACAGCCTCCTGGAGGGCTTGGTCGTCGGCGGTCGCGCGGGAAGGGCCGCGGCGGCGCACGCGGAGCTGATCGGGCACCCCCGGGCGGCGCCGCCGGAACCGGTCGGCCATCCCG
>NZ_JBAPPI010000592.1:0-2017 GCF_049280035.1 Mycobacterium sp.
GCTCATGGACTCGCCAGGCGTTCGCGCACAACATGGTGCGCGGGGCGATGCGCATCGCTGTTCGGTTCGAGTCATCGGCGGGTACTGCGTCGGCGATCCTTGTGGCACGCTCCCAGCTCAGTCGCGCGGCGGCGATGTCACGGTTGGTCGCCCAGGTTGCGGCCCGCATGTGCCAGCCGTAGGCGGCGCGCAGGTCACCGGCGGCCTCCAGATGCGAGGCGATCAGGGCGGCGTTCTGGTCGGCGGATTCCGGTTCGCGGGCTTCGATCGCGGCGGCCAGCCGCCGATGCACTTGGGCGCGATCGGATTTCAGCTGTGACTCGTAGGCCACGGTGCGGATCAGCGGGTGCCGAAACGCATACTCGGCGCGCGGTGTGAACACCATCTGATCGATCAGCTCAGCCCGAAGAAGGGCATCAAGCACCGGCTCAATCTGCAAGGCAGCCAACAGATCAGGGCTGAACCGAGTCCCGATTACCGCCGCAGCGCACAGCGTGCGCTTGGCAAGCGGGTCGAGGCGGTCGATGCGCGCGGCAATCGCCGCCTGCAAGGTGGCCGGCACGCGCACGTCGGCCAGCTCGCTGTCACACACGTAGGCTCCGCGCTGGCCGCCCAGCACACCGCGCTCGGCCAGGTCACGCACGATTTCCCCGGCAAAAAACGGGTTGCCCGCGGCGCGCCTGGCGATAATGCCGGCCACTTCCATGACCGACGGGTGCCTTCCGAGCAGCTCGGAGGCCAATGCGGCGATCTGCGAATCCTCCAACGGCTCTAAGGCAATCGTCTGCGATCGATGGGTGTGGGCCAGCACGCTCTCGTATTCGGGCCGGTAGGTGATCAGCACCAGCGAGCGAGTCTGGGGAACGACCGACAGCCACTCGGCGACCATCGACTCGCTGGCCTCGTCGATCCAATGGGCGTCCTCGATGACGTACACCGCTGGGGTGCTGCGCGCAAGCGACGCGGTGTTCAGCAGTGCGGTCAGCCGTCGCCGCCGGGCGTCGGGGTCAATCTGCGGCAGAGCAACCTCGGGATCGGCGATGCCCAACAGATCGTCTAACAACACCAGATCCTCGCTGTCGGCACCCGTAAGCCGGTCATGCACCCGCGCCCGCGCCGCCACGTCATCCAGCTCGCTGGTCCCCAGGGCGGCGCGCAACAGCCCCGCCACCGCACGGAACGCGATGTCGGTGGTGTGGGACTCGCAATAGGTGGTGAACACCGCCACGCCCCGACGCGTCGCCAGGGCGGCCGTCTCGCGGACGATGCGGCTCTTGCCGATGCCCGGCGGGCCCACCACACCCGCAACACGACCGGTGCCGTTGACCGCCTGGCCCAACATGCCGGCAAGCGCGCCCATCTCCCACTGGCGCCCGACCAAAGTCGACTCGGCCCCAGCCATCCGCCGCTGCGGCGCCACCCCAAGTAGCCGGCGGGCGGGCACCGGGTCGTCGGCGCCCTTGATGTGCACCATTTCCGGTTTGGCCAGCTCCGCGGCATCCTCAACCAGTCGGCCGGTGGACTCGCTGAGCATCACCCCGCCGGGCGGGGCCACCGATTCCATCCGCTGGGCCATCCCCACCTGCTCACCTAACGCGGTGTAACCCAAAGCGCCCGAACCGATCTCCCCGGCGATCACCTGGCCGGAATTGAGGCCCACCCGCAACTGGAGGTCCACACCGTCGCGCTCGCGGACGTCGACTGCAAGCCGCTTCGCCTCCTCCTGAACGCCCAATGCGGCCAGACAGGCACGAACAGCGTGATCTTCCAATGCCACCGGCGCGCCGAACACCGCCATGATCCCGTCGCCGGTGAACTTGTCCACCGTCCCGCCATACCGCTGCACCACCACCGACGAGCGGTCAACCAGCTCGGCCATGATCTCGCGCAACCGCTCGGCGCCGAGGGCCGCGGCGATGTCCATCGAATGCACCACGTCGGCGAACAAGACGGTGACCTGCTTGTACTCGGCGGGTTTCGGGACCGGCGAAACGGCTGCACCGCACTCGCTACAGAA
>NZ_JBAPPI010000593.1:0-2197 GCF_049280035.1 Mycobacterium sp.
GTGGATCACACCAGCCGCGCAAAATACTCGTCCGCGCACCCACTCCAGCGAGAAACCGGCGGACAGTGGCGGTTTTGCCCACACCGGCCTCCCCGCGCAGCAACACCAGCCGCCCCCGGCCCCGAGCAGCCTGCCCGGCTAGCCGATCCAGCTCGGCTAGCACCGTCTCGCGTTCCAGCAGGCGCTCCACCCGCCCCGACCTTCCGCCCGGCCCGCGGCACCAGCAGCACAGCGCTGTCGTGCGGTGGATCCGGGCAAACACACGTAAAAATACGGATGCGCCGAGTTAGGTCGAGGGCGCAGGCTAGAAACGGGCGCGTGCGCGGGCGGCTGCCGCGGGCATCAGCTAAACGCACATCGGCTCAGGATGCGGCATTTATCTTAGCCCGCCGGCCCCCGCCACGCGTACCGAATCAGTTAGCCGGGCGATGCTTACCGGCTCGTCGACATTTGTTCGGGACCCCCGATGCCCCACGCACGCACCGATATTCAACCGACGTCCAATACGGAACGGGGTAGCCGGTAAGTAGCTGGGCCGCATCGCCGCGAATTCAGTTGTGCGACCAGGTTTGTTGGCTGTGGCGTCACGAATGTTGCCCGGCTGCGATCTCCATCTCGGGATTGGTCGGCATAAAGGTCGAAGTGTTCGCCACCGCGCGGCGCGGCAACATATGGGAAATTCCGATGCTTTGCGTCCACCCGGCGACGCACACTACCCATCAGGCCCTGCGGGGGCCGACAGTTAGGGTGGGCGTTCCGCTCGTACGCATCTCAACGACACCCAAAGGGCGGCTTGCCATCTCGGCCCCAACGTCATGTGGGCCCAGGGATGAAAGAGGACAGGGGACCCTCGGGCGCCGCATGGTGAGCACCTAAGGGTCCCCCGTCTCGCTGGTGCTCGCGACCACGCTAGGCGACCGGCGCACCACTGTGCTCAGAATCTGGTAAACATCAGATCCCGAAGGCCCCGCTCAGGTCCCGGGGGCAACGGCTGCGGGTTCAACTCGCTTTGGAGCCAGGGAGCTGCTATCCGCACGTCGGGACTCGGGTCAGGTCCCGGGGGCAACGGCTGGGGATTCAACCCGCTTCGGAGCCCCGGGCTGATATCAAAGCCGCGCACAAAGTCTGGATTTACCGGTCCGACCGGCTTTACCGCAACGTTTGTGTCCCCCGGTGCCGCCTCGGCAGGGTCGGCGGTGGTCAACGCGAAAAGTGTCGCGGCGGCGCCGCCGAGCACCAGGACGCCGATCCAGCGCTTGTGCTCATCTTGTAATTGATGGCGGTGGTCATTTTGTTCTCCTTCGGTTGGTCGCCGCTGCCGTTCAGCGACGCTCACCTGTCAAGAGCGGCCACTAGCCGTGATTCGGACACTTTTTGGGTAACTTCTTCGAGTGCCTCCAGTGCGAGGTCGACGCGGCGAGGCGGCGAGAGTGCCGACGGATACCGCCCGCGAGCTAAGCGAGTCACGCCGTAAGCGCCGCGAGCTCGATGCGACGATCGAAATTCTATTGGGCCCGCGGCAAGTCTCTCCGTGCGGGAGTGCGACCCGCTACACCGCTGATGTGCGCGTTCATCGACGAACACCAGCAGTAGTACCGGTCGCAACGATCGGCCAGGCAATGGCAGTGCGCGGTAGTGTTATGCCCCGTCGCAGCGAATTCAGTTGTGCGATCGGGGTTGTTGGCGCGCATAGACGGCGGCTTGGGTGCGGTTGTGCACGCCGAGTTTGGTCAGGATGGCGCCGACGTGGGTGCTCACGGTTCTCGGGCTGATGCCAAGGGCGTTGGCAATGTCGGCGTCGCTGTGGCCGACCGCGAGCAGTTCGAGAATGTCGCGTTGGCGGCTGGTGAGACCATGCGGGTCGGCACTGGTGTCGGTGTGCTGCGAGGGGGTGTGGCCGCGCATATCGTTGAGGCGCTGCTGGGCGCGGCGGGCCGCGGCGCTGGCGCCAAGGCGACGGAACGTGGCAAGGGCCGTTTCGACGGCGGAGATGTCGCCGCGCAGTTGGGCAATGGCGGCGTCGTACGGGCAGCTGCGCGCGGTCCACGCTTCGGCGGCGGCTTGCCACTCACCGCGAATCTCCAACTGGTAAGGGGTGATTGGGTCGTCGGTGGTGATGGGGGCTGCTGGATCACCAGGTAGATATGCCCAGCGTCGTAGGTGCCCGACCAGCCACGGATCGGCGTCGGGCGGTGCC
>NZ_JBAPPI010000594.1:0-1825 GCF_049280035.1 Mycobacterium sp.
GCCGCCAGCACCGCGGCGACGACCTCTTCTTTGCCAAGCGGTTTCGCGGGGTCGGCAACCGTTGCCTCCGATGTAGCCATCTGTGTACAGTAACGGACGAACCGTCGTGTAGACAGTCGGCTACACGATGAAAGATTCGAAGGGACGGCCATGACTAGTGATCTGCGTGTGGTGAAACTGAGCGAGAACATCGGGGCGCGGGTCGACGGGGTGCGCCTCGGTGAGCTCGATGACGAAACTGCGGCCGCGATCAATCAGATACTGGCGCAGCATAAGGTGCTGTTCTTCCGCGGTCAGGATCACCTCGACGACGAGTCACACTTCGCCTTTGCGCAAAGCCTGGGTGTCCCCACGACTCCGCATCCCACGCTGAAATTCGAAGGCAGCCGGGTCATGCGGCTGGAGTCCGTGGGGGGCGGCGGCGCCAACCAGTGGCACACCGATGTCACCTTTGTTGACCGGGTGCCGAAGGCCTCGATCCTGCGCGCGGTCGAATTGCCTTCCTGCGGTGGTACCACCACCTGGGCCTCGACGGTGGCTGCCTATCAGCAGTTGCCGCAGCCTCTGCAACAGCTCGCGGACAGCTTGTGGGCGATGCATAGCAACGAGTTCGACTACGCCCAAATCGATCCGGCCAAGTTGGCGGCGTTACAGGCGAACCCCGATGCGGTATTGAAGTACGCCAACGAGTTTCATTCGACTCATTTCGAAACCCACCATCCGGTGGTGCGGGTGCATCCCGAGACCGGCGAACGATCATTGCTCCTTGGTAACTTCGTGAAGCGTATTCTGGGGGTAACCGGCAGCGAGTCGCAAGCCTTGTTCCGGATCTTCCAGGACCGTATTACGTGGCTGGAGAACACGATTCGATGGAACTGGGAACTCGGCGACGTCGCGATGTGGGACAACCGCGCGACCCAGCACTACGCCGTATCCGATTACGGAAAGCAGCCCCGCCGGATGCATCGGGTTACGTTGGCCGGCGACATCCCGGTGAGCGTGCACGGTGAGCAGAGCCGGGTAATCTCCGGTGACGCCACTGAATACTCGGTGATCGACAATCCGACATCGCGGGTGGCCTAAGCGCACCCCATCGCGCAGCCAGGTCGGCTATTTCGTCCTCGCAAGATGCGCGGTTCGCGCACAGCATGCGCAGAAGCGGCGCGAGCGCGTGATCAGGGCTGCAGCAGGCGCACGCCGAGGCGGTCTCCGGCTCGGGTCATCAATGCCAGCGGGGCGGTCATCGTGTTGATCAGGTGGCCGCGCAACTTGCTTCTGCGTCGGCCGAGGCCGCCGCCAATTCGGCGCATCGCGGCGGTGGTCGCGGGCAATGGTCGGAAAAACACGGTCATCTCCTCGATTAGACCGTCGTCGCGCAGCTTCAGGTAATCACAAAACTGGATCCGCAGGCCGTCCACGCGCGCGTGTCCGATAAGGACCGCGGCCCGGTCGGCGTGCAGCTCGTCTGTATAGGTGAGATCTTCTAGCACCGCGAGGATTACGGTTACGAGGTTGTCGAACTGGTCGCGGCCTTCGAACGCTAGCTCGTCAGTGAATGGAGAGCGGAGCACCGCGTTCTCGGCGAACGACTCCATCACGGCGCGGTGGTCTCGAGCTTCCATGGCGACCCGAAGCGGGAGCTTTGTGCCTATCACAACCACACCACCTCCGTGCGGGCCATTGATGCGCAAACCAGTCAGCCTGACATGTTACCCTGACTTATATGGCGTCCGCAACGCTGAACCCGTCGGACTACGTCGTTCTAGGGATGACCGGCTTCGGCGCCTGCTCTGGCTACGAGATCAAGCGAACCGTCGAGCTCTCG
>NZ_JBAPPI010000595.1:0-4443 GCF_049280035.1 Mycobacterium sp.
GATGTATGACGTCGGCTGATGCTTGACATTTCTACTTCGGTTGATAGCTGACAGTGTTTCGGCTGATGCTTTACACCTACTTCGGCTGATCCTTGACACTCCCGATATGAGGGAGTTGAGCGTGGCCGAGCAGCGGTATCAGGCCGTGTTAGCGGTGATCAGCGACGGGTTGTCGATATGCCAGGTCGCTTCGAAAGTGGGGGTGTCGCGGCAGACGCTGCACGCCTGGTTGGTCCGCTATGAGGCTGAGGGCCTCGACGGGCTGACGGACCGGTCGCATCGGCCGGCGAGTTGTCCGCATCAGATGCCCGCGCGGGTGGAGGCGGCGCTGTTGGAGTTGCGGCGGTCGCGCCCGTATTGGGGTCCGCGGCGGCTGGTGTTCGAGCTGGCCAAACGTAAGGTGTCCCCGGTGCCCTCGGAGTCTGCGGCTTATCGGGCCCTGGTGCGGGCCGGGATGATCGACCCGGCGGTGCGGGATCGGCGCTCGCGCAAGTGGAAACGTTGGGAGCGCGGCGCTGCCATGGAGCTATGGCAGATGGATGTCGTGGGCGGATTCCCACTGGCCGACGGCACGTCGGCCAAGGCGTTGACCGGAATCGATGATCACTCGCGGATGTGCGTGTGCGCGCGGTTGATGGTCCGTGAGCGCACCCGCGCGGTCTGCGACGCACTACGCGCAGCGTTGGCGACCTATGGGGCACCGGTGCAGATCCTGACCGATAACGGGAAGGTGTTTACCGGGCGGTTCAACCATCCACCGGTCGAAGTGCTCTTTGATGCGATTTGCCGCGAACATGGCATCGAGCATCTGTTGACCCAGCCCCGCAGTCCCACCACGACCGGCAAGATTGAGCGGTTCCACCGCAGTCTGCGCGCCGAATTCCTCAGCAACAAGCCTGCTTTCACCAGCCTCAAAACTGCCCAGCAGGCCCTTGATGAGTGGGTCGACTACTACAACACCAGCCGGCCGCATCAATCACTGCACATGGTCACACCTGCCGACCGGTTCACCCCTTCGGCGCCGACGGCCAGTCCGTCGACACCGAAAGCAACCCACCATGACCGCACCGGCGCCGGCTGGGTCAGTCGACGAGTCTGCGCCAACGGCATCGTCAGTGTGTCCTGGCAGCAGGTCAGCGTAGGGCGCCACCGCGCCGGCCAGCGCTGCGACGTTCACATCGACGGCGACCTTCTCCGGTTCTGGATCGGCGACGATCTGGTCAAGACCGCCGCGCGCACCAGCACCGGCGAGGTAAGAAACAAACGGGCCGCGCGCACCAGCGCACCGGCCTAATCCATAACCCAGAGTGTCAAGGATCAACCGAAACAGAAACGTCAAGCATCAACCGACTCTGAACAGGCGCGCTCTGCGGGAACCGTCCCCTGGTGACCCGCCGCGCCGTGAATCCGCCTGATAGGCAGGCCTTTAACGCTGGGCGGTAGCACGCGGCCTATGTGCTCGCCGCAACTTCCTTGGGTTGCGACACGGTCACGGATGGGTACCTTTCGGGGCTCAGCAGACACAGTAGCCACATCGCCCACTATCGTCACATAAGCCAACTGCGGACGTCAATGCGACGGTTCGCCCTTGGAAAGGTGGGACATGTCGGCGATGCGTCGAATCGTTTCAATATCGGTGGCGTCGGCGACCGTTATCGGCCTTGTCGTGCCGGTCGGCTTCGCGCCGCCGGCGATGGCCACACCGTGCTCGGCCCCCGAAGCGAACGGCCCGCCTCCTGCCGCACTCCCGGACATGCCTGCGCCCGCGCCGGTCGTCGCACCGCCCACGGGACGCAGGCCTCGAGGTGCCAATGAGCAGGCGCCGCTGCCCAAACTGGGTCCGCTGATCCAGTCCTTCGGTTCCCTCCTTAAACCCTTGACCCAAGCCCAAAGGCAGGCGCAACTTCAGGCGGCGGTGATACCGGGGCCCACTCCGCCGGGCGCGGCCATCCCACAGTCCCCGAACGTCAATCCGGCCGTTCCGGAGGCCGTGCCCGCGCCACCGCCTCCTGCCCAGGTCGCGGGGGCTCCGACCTCGCTCGTCGACTTCGTGACCGGACCGAACAGCCCTAACCACACCCTCGAACGGTTCGGTATCTCCGGCACCGACCTCGGGATCCCCTGGGATAACGGTGATCCCGCCAATCGTCAGGTCCTGATGGCCTTCGGTGACACCTTCGGCTATTGCGCTGTGCGCGGCCAGCAATGGCGGTACAACGTGCTTTTCCGCAGCCAAGACCGCAATCTGAACCAGGGAATCCACGTCGCGGACGGGGTGCCCAACAACCAATACTCCGGCTCACCGGTATGGGCGCCGGGCTTGTCTAAACAAGTCGTCAACAGCATCCATAAGGCGGCGCACGAGACGGGAATCATTCCGACCTCCGCGATGTCTCTTGGCAGAACGCAATACATGAACTTCATGTCCATCAGGAATTGGGGCCGCGACGGCGAGTGGTCAACGAACTACTCTGGCATCGCGAGATCCGTTGACAATGGCCAGAGTTGGGGCATCTTCCCCGGGACCATCCGGCTGGCTTCAGCGGACGCCGTCCCGGGCGGCCGGTTCTTCCCGGGCAATGAGAACTTCCAGATGGGGGCGTTCATGAAGGGGAGGGACGGTTACCTCTATTCCTTCGGCACGCCGTCCGGACGCGGTGGCCCAGCGTTTCTATCGCGGGTTCCGCCGGGCCAATTGCCCGACCTGACTAAGTACCAGTACTGGAACGGCGAAGGAAAGGGCTGGGTTCCGATGGACCCGGGTGCGGCGACGCCGATCTTCCCGGGGCCGGTAGGCGAAATGTCGGCGCAGTACAACGACTATCTCAAGCAATACCTGGTGCTCTACACCAACGGCGGCAGCAATGATGTGGTAGCGCGCACGGCGCCGTCTCCGCAAGGCCCTTGGAGTCCGGAACAACCGCTGGTGTCGTCATTTTCGATGCCCGGTGGTATTTACGCGCCGATGATCCATCCCTGGTCGTCGGGCAGAGACTTGTACTTCAACCTGTCACTGTGGTCGGCATACGACGTGATGCTGATGCACACCGTGCTGCCATAGCTGAGGACGTTATGACGCCACGTCGGGCACACGGAAGCTCATATTCACCGTGGTTCCCGACGGGGTGCAATCCATCTCGAGCCAATCGCTGACCGCGCGGATGAGCAGCAGTCCGCGTCCACGGACGCCGGGTTCGGTGGGCGCCGCTTTCCACGAACCTTTGTCGATGATCCTCATGTGTACGCGGGCGCCGTCGTTTTCGCCTTCCACCCGAACCTTGCCCGGCTTATGGTTCCGGTAGCCGTGCTCGATGCTGTTGGCGGCCGCCTCGTTGACCGCCAAGACGATGTCGGCGATCTTTCCCTCCGGTATCGCGGCGGCCCGCATCCATGCGGCGAGATGGTGTCGAATATCGCTTAATTGTCCGGCGGCTGCGGCCTTCTCAATCTTCAATGGTGCGTAAGGCTGCCGGTAGACGACGATCGCGATGTCGTCGTCGTATCCTGTGGGCGGTGCCAGCTCGCTCAGCACCGCATCCGCGATGTCGTCGACGGGCAGATGCATCCCGCCAGCCACCGTCGTACTCACCCGTGCGATCCCGTCGTCGATCGACGACTCGCGCCGCTCAACCAGTCCGTCGGTGTACAGCATCAAAGTCGAGCCCGGTGGCAAGACCACCGACGATTGTGGCCGAGAACCCTTGCGCTGCACGGCCAGCGGCACCGAGCGTGCGTCAGAGATCAGCGTCGGCTCGGACTGCGGCGCGGCCAGCACGGCCGGCAGGTGCCCGGCGCAGCTATAACAGAATTCACCGGACTCGGTATCCAGGACCGCCAGAAAGACGGTGGTGCAGAAGGCATCCGGGATCAGCTCGGCTACGGCGTCAAGTTCTTCGAGCAGCTTGGCGGGCTCGGCGCCGGTGAGTAGCAGCGCCCGTGCAGAGCTGCGAAGCTGACCCATCACCGCCGCAGCGGAAAGGCCGCGTCCCACACAGTCTCCGACGATGATGCCGATCCGGTGATCGCCGACCCGCAATACGTCGTACCAGTCGCCACCGATCTCCAGAGGCGGGACCGCGGGCTCGTAGCGGACCGCGAAGCCAGGCGGAAGCTCGGTCGGTGCCAACATCGCGTGCTGCAACGTCAGCGAGGTCTCGCGCGCGGTCTCGAACTGGCGCACGTGCTGGATTGCCAACCCCAGATGACCGACCAGCACGGTGACTAGCAGCCGATCTTCAGCGCTGACCCGGCGCGGCACCCGGAGTTCCAGCCACAATGCGACGTCCCCGCCGCCGGTGAGCACCGCGACAATTCCGCGTGCCATGCCCGGGTTGTCCGGCCATTCGATCGGCTGCACCGTGAGCGGTAATTGATGACGAGCCTGCTGAAATATCCCGCGCAGCACCGGATCTAGTTGACGCCACGGCAGTGTGGCTTTCTCTC
>NZ_JBAPPI010000596.1:0-7782 GCF_049280035.1 Mycobacterium sp.
AGCTACAGGACCGCGGTGGCCCTGGGCTACACTCGGGAATCTCTCTCTACAGAGATAGAGTCGCAACGAGGCGAGAAGGGATACACCTATGTCGGTGCAGGCTGTGCTGGAGGAGATCCGTAAGCGACCCGGCAGCGGTGACGTGATTCCGATCGTCGACCCCGCCACTGAAGAGCAGATCACCGAGTTCACCGACTGCGGCCCCGAAGCCATCGACGACGCCGTCGCGCGTGCGAAGGCGACCGCCGAGTCGGGGTTGTGGTCCGGCCTGCCCGACTACGACAGGGCCAAGGTGCTGTGGCGGGTCGCCGATCTGATCGACGAGAACGCGGAGATTCTCGCCGAGCTCGAATCGCTCAACGCCGGCATCCCGCCGGCGCAAGCACAGATCATCACCAGGGTCGGTTCCGAGTGGTTCCGCTACTACGCCGGCTGGTGCACCAAGATCGACGGGATCGCGCGCGACGTGAACACCGGCGGCCTAACTGGTGTCGACTCGCACATGCACACCTATACGTTGCGAGAGCCCTACGGCGTGGTCGGGCTGATCTTCCCGTGGAACGGCCCGGTCTTCAACTACTGCGCCAAGCTCGCGCCCTCGCTTGCGGCGGGCTGCAGCAGTGTGGTCAAACCCGCTGAGGAGACCCCGCTTTCGGCACTGGTCCTGGACAGGATCCTGGCCGAGGCCGGGGTGCCCGAAGGTGTGGTCAACCTGGTCAACGGTTACGGCCACACCGCCGGGGCAGCGATCACCGCGCACCCCGACGTGGAGAAGGTCGCTTTCACCGGATCGACCGAGGTCGGCCGGGCCATCGTGCATGCCGCGGCGGACAGCAACCTCAACAAGGTCACCCTTGAACTCGGCGGCAAGTCGCCGGTACTGATCTACGACGACGCCGACCTGGACCTGGCCATCCCAATGGCGTCGTTCGGCACCTTCATCCACTCCGGCCAGGCCTGTGTGTGCGGGTCACGAATCTTCGCCCAGCGCGGTGTCTACGAGCGAGTTGTGGAGGGCATCGCCAACATGGCCAGCGTCATGCAACTAGGTGGCCCCAAAGACGAGGGCGCCATGGTCGGTCCGCTGATCAGCCAGAAGCAGCTCACCCGGGTACTGGGCTACCTCGAGCAGGGGAAGTCCGACGGCGCTGAACTCGTGACCGGCGGGCACCGCCTCGACCGCAAGGGCTACTTCGTTCACCCGACCGTGGTCACCAACGTCGACCCGGATTCGAGCAGGCTGTTCCAGGAGGAGATTTTCGGACCCGTGGTGACGATCCTGCCGTTCGACGACGACGACGAAGCGGTTGCGTTGGCCAACAACAGCACTTACGGCCTGGCGGCCACCGCGTGGACCAAAGACCTCGGTCGTGCGCACCGGCTGGCCAAGCGGCTCAAGGCCGGAACCGTGGGGCTGAATTGTCAGATGCAGTTCGACCACTCGATGCCGTTCGGCGGATACAAGCAGTCCGGCTGGGGCTACGAGTCGGGTAAGGCCGGCATCGACACCTACTTGCAGACAAAGATCGTCTGGGCGCAGATGTAACTAGGGCAGCCCCAGTAGTGTGAAGACATGCTGCGTGGCGTTATAAGCGCGATCCAAAGATGGCAGTATCGCGGTGGTCGTCCTGGATGGTCAGCGCGTATCGAAAACCGGTTGGCCGCCTTGGGTTTAGCGGCCGGCATCGGACCCAGCGGGGCGGCCACACTTGAAGTACGGGGCCACAAGTCGGGGCGGACGATTTCGTTCCCGGTGGTAGTCGCCGACTACCACGGTGACCGCTACCTGGTGGCCATGCTCGGCCAGAAGACCAACTGGGTGCGCAACCTGCGCGCCGACGGCCGTGCGGTGTTGCGGCGCGGTCAGCGCGAAGATGTCGCTTTGGTGGAGGATTTGTCCCACAAGCGCGCCGCGATTTTGCGGCGGTATCTCGAGCTCGCCCCGGGAGCACGTCCGTTTTTCCCAATCGATCGTCACGCGCCGATTGACGACTTCGAGCGAATTGTGGATCAATACCCGGTCTTTCAGGTCGCCTGAGCGGCTTAAACGGACGTCAGGATGTGGGACGCAGTTCGACGACGGCGATAGGGCGTTCCGTCTGCTTCTGGTACTGCGCGTATCGGCCCTTGTTGTTGGTATCCACGATCGTCCAGCGACGCGAGTAATCGGGGTCATCGGGCAGCGTAGGGCGGCCGACGACGCGGCGGCGACGGCGCCCGACCTGGATTTCGCAGTCGGGGTGCGCTTCGAGATTCCCCAGCCAGGTCGGCGGTTTGGGCCGCCCGCCGTTGGACGCGACGACCAGGTAGTCCTCGCCGTCACGGGCGTAGGTGAGCGCGGTGGTGCGTAGCAACCCGGTGCGTCGGCCGGCGGTGCGCAGCAGCAGCGTGGTGTTGCCGAACAGCAGCCGGTGGCCAAGCAATCCGTCGGTGTGTGCATAGATCCACTGATGGATGCGCAGGAGGCGCGGGAAGAGGCCGCTCATCCAGATACCTTTCGCCGTTGTGCCGCAACTACTGTCGATCCTGGGCCCCGGGTACGCGACTGGCTGGCCAGTGAGTGCGCGATTACTTCGGCTACTGCACCTGGTGCCTCCCAGGGCGGGCTGTGGCCGATGCCGGGCAGCACAACGAGGCTGGTGTTGCACAGCGCCGAGAATTCGTCGCGCGGCGCAGCCACCCGGGCGTCGTGTCGGCCGAAGATCAATTCGGTTGGGACGGCGAGCTTCTCGAGCCGGTCGGCAAGCCGGGCGGCCTTGAGGTAGTCGTCGATGGCGCGGGAGCTGTCGGTAAGGCTGCGTCGTCCCCGCGCGCGCATGTCGGCGACGAACTGATCCGGGACAGAGGTTCCCGGCGCGAAGGCATTTTGCATCGCGCGTCGTTGCTGGCGTGGGGAGGCCAGTGCCCAGAGCAAATCGCCGATCAGCGGCACGCTCAGCGCCCGTTCCGTCGGCCCGTTTGCGCTCAGCCGGCTGGACACAGACCACGAGGGGCAGACGAGGATGAGCTTGCTAACCAACTCGCGATGGCGTTCGGCAACCGCGGTAGCTACCAGGCCGCCGCGGGAATGGCCGACCAGCAGCATCGGCCTATCGAGCAGCGCCGCTACCGCGTCGGCGTCGCCGTCGATCGAGCCGGTCGCGTCCAGCTCTACCGCGTAGATCCGCGCGGTTGGTTCGATCAGCGCCACCACCCGATCCCACACCCGGTATGAGCTACCCAGCCCGTGGATCAACATGACCGGCGGCGCGTCGGGTGATCCACAAAGCAGGGTGCCGGCGCTCACGACACCACCGATATCGGCAAATTTGCCCGCTGCATCAAGTGCTGGGCCGGATCAAATCGCAGTGTCCGGCGCCGGTAGTCGAACGTGCTGCCCGGCCAGAGGTTGATATTGCGGCCATCGTCGTTCAGGTACCAGCTGTTGCAGCCGCCAGCCGTCCATACGCTTCCGGCACTCAGGTCATCGACTTCGGCAACAAACGCTTGTTGGGCGCTCAAGGTGGGTTCGACGGCGGCGAGCTGATGGGCGTGTGCGTAACCGATTGTTGCGGTGATGTAGTTGACCTGCGATTCAATCATGTAGATCACCGAGTTGTGGCCACTGCCGATATTGGGACCGTGGATCAGATAGCAGTTCGGGAAGCCGCTGACCGAAGTGCCGAGGTAGGCCGTGGGGTTGCCGTCCCACTCCTGGGCCATGGTCTGCTCGTCGGCGCCGTAGATTTGATCGGTCAGCGGCAGCCGCGTGGTGTTGAATCCGGTGCCGAAGATGATCGCGTCGACCGCGTGGTATCTGCCGGCGGTGTCAGTGATGCCGCGCTCATCGATCTCGGCGATTCCGTCGGTGATCAGCGAGACATTTGGCTGGTCCAGGCTGCACAAGTAGTCGTCGGAGATGAGGATGCGTTTGCAGCCGAGGCGGTAATCGGGCAAAAGCTGGGCGCGCAGGTTCGGATCGCTGACTTGGGACTTGAGGTGGCGGCGTGCCTGTCGTTCGGCCACTGTCATCAGCCACGGGTGGTGGAACCCTATGACTATCCACTCACGTTGCAGATAGATCTTCAATCGTTGCAGCCGCTGCAGCGCCGGAACTACGCGCAGGAGGCGCTGGGTCCGAGCGCCGATTTCACGGTCGTGGCGCGGCATGATCCAGTGCGGAGTGCGCTGGAAGACGGTGATGTGTCCCGCGGTGGGCTGGATGGCCGGAATGAACTGCACCGCTGAGGCGCCCGTGCCGATGACGGCCACCCGCTTGCCGGTGAGGTTGAAGTCGTGATCCCACCGGGCGGAGTGGAACGTCGCGCCGGCGAATCGGTCCAGGCCGGGCAGTGTCGGTATGACGGGTTCTGCCAGTGCACCTGTGGCGATGACGACGTGATTGGCGGTGCGCTCGCCGCGCGCGGTTTCAAGGCGCCACACCTGCTTGGTGGGATTCCAGTCCAATCGCCGGACGGCGCAATCCAGCATCAACTGACGGCGCAGCCCGAATCGTTCGGTGACGTCTTTGAGGTAGCCGTGGATTTCGGGCTGCTTGGCGTAAAAGTTCCGCCAGTGCGGGTTGGGAGCGAACGAGAACGAATACAGCTGGCACTGCACATCGACCGCGGCGCCCGGATAGTCGTTGTCGCGCCACACCCCGCCGATTTCGTTAGCGCGTTCCAGCAAAACAAAGTCGTGAAAACCGTCCTGCTGCAAACGGATTGCTGTTGCTATGCCACCGAAGCCGGTGCCGATGATGGCGACGTGGTTATGCGGGATCGTGCTGTCCGTCATGGAATCTCCGATTTTCAATGGGATTTCAATGGGATTTCAGTAGGAAGGGTCAGGCGGTGGCCTGCAGCCAGGACCGATAGCGGCGCAGTGCGCGGCGCTGTGCCAGTTGGTCACATGCCACCGCATGCACCGGGTGAGTGCCGAGCGCTGGACGGCGTCCGCGGGCGATCCGACGCATCTGATGGCGGACCAGCGCCATGCCGCCTGCCGAGGCGAGGGTCTTGTCCGACCAGGTCACCGGTCTCAGCTGCCCAGCCGCTTCTTCTCCGACGCGCCAGCGGTCGGGAAGATCCGGGGTTACCGCCATTGCGGTCGCCATGCCGACCATCGCCACACCGTTGGCGAGGGCTTTCTCGGCGGTTTCACGCCGCGTGATCCCGCCGGTCAACATCAGCGGCAGCGGGCTCGTCGTGGCCAAATCCGTTGCCAGTTCTAGAAAGTAGGCTTCGCGTGCCTGGGTGTGGGAATCGGCGGCGCGTCCGGCCATCGCCGGGCTTTCGTAGTTGCCGCCTGACAACTCCACCAAGTCGACTCCCAGCGGCTCGAGCATGGCGATCACGTGCTGTGCGTCGTCGGCGTCGAAGCCGCCGCGTTGGAAGTCGGCCGAGTTGAGTTTCACCGCAACGGCGAACGACGCCGATACCGCGGACCGGATGGCTCGCACGACGTCCAGCAGCATCCGGGCCCGGTTTTCCAACGATCCACCCCACCGGTCGGTCCGCTGGTTCGACAGCGGAGAGAGGAATTGCGAAAGCAGGTAGCCGTGCGCGGCGTGGACCTCTACCCCGTCGAATCCGGCCTGTTCGGCACCAATCGCCGCGACGGCGAACCGCCGTACGGTGGCATCGATCTGCTCAGGTGTCATTGCAACGGGCTGGCCAAAACGCTTGGTGTGCTTGCCCAAATCGACGCCCACCTCAGACGGCGCCCACACCACTCCGGGCATTTGAGCTTGCACTTGGCGACCCGGATGGTTGATCTGCATCCACATCGCCGCACCGCCGGCCTTGCCCGCCTTGGCCCACTCGGCGAATGGGTCCAGTGGGGCATTCTCGTCGAGCACGACGCCGCCGGGACCGGTAAGCGCCTGTGCGTGGACCATGACGTTGCCGGTGATTATCAGCCCGGCGCCGCCGGCACCCCAGCGTTGATACAGCGAGAACAAACGCTGGTCAGGGAGCTGGTCCCGGCCCGCCATGTTCTCTTCCATCGCGGCTTTGGCGATCCGGTTGTCCAATACCAACCCCGACCGCAACTTCAGCGGCGCGAACAGCTCGCTCGACATCGAAGGGCGCCTTTCAACCGGCTAGAATGTGTACGGCGCTTACATTAAGCACGCAGTGTTAGCACTGTCAACATCAGGGAGTGTGATCCATGTCAACGTCGCGCAGCCCGTACCACCACGGCGATCTGCGCGCCGCGTGTCTGCGGGCCGCGATGGAATTGCTTGAGGAAGGCGGTGCGACCGCGTTATCACTGCGCGCCGTCGCGCGGCGCGCCGGGGTTTCTCCTGCGGCGCCGTACCGGCACTATGCAGACCGTGATGCGCTCATCTCCGCGGTCGCCGCGGTGGGTTATCGCGAGCTGGCCGAACACCTAGCCGCCGCGCACCCCGCGCCTTCGACTCCCGATGACTTCGCAGCTATCGCCGTCGCCTATGTCCACTTCGCGCTGCAGCGGCCCGCGCTGTTTCGGGTGATGTTTTCAGAGCCGTGCGATCGGGACAGCAGCGAAAGAGTGGCTGCAACTACTGCCATCTCGGAATACGTCGGCGCCATTGTGCGGCAAAGCTTTCCTGGCTCCAACGCCGAAGCGTTGTCGACGGCGGCCTGGGCGCTCGTCCACGGGCTGGCGTTCCTGCATCTCGACGGCAAACTCGACGCGTCCACACCCGAAGTCGTTTCGGACCGCGTGCGCGCCGCCGTCCACGCCGTACTCACGGTGAATCGCGTTGCCGACAGTGTCTGACGTCAGGACTACTTCTGTTGAGACTTTGACCGTGGCAGGCCGGCGAGTGCAGGTTCTTGGGCGCGGAAGCCGGGTCCGGGCTCGGGGGTGATGTTGTGCGCGGTGATCTCCTGACGGCAGTGCGCGCACACCAGAACGGGGTCGGCGATGTGCTCACACGGCTGGTGGCGCAGCACGATTGGCGGACCGTTGGGCTGCGAGAGGTGTTGATCGCCCCACTGCATCAGGACCACGATCGCGGCGAACAGGTCTCGTCCGGAGTCGGTCAGCCGGTACTCGTGACGATCGGGATCGCGGGCGTAGGGCACCTTTTCCAACAGCCCGTTTTCCACCAGGGCGCGTAGGCGTGATGACAGCGTGGGCCGCGGAATCTGCAAGTTGCGAGCCAGTTGGCCAAAGCGGCGCACCCCGAAGAACGCCTCGCGCAGGATCAGCAGTGTCCATCGCTCGCCGACAACCTCCAGAGCCCGGGCAACGGACTCGCCTTGGAAGCGGTGGGACAGATCTAGGTAATCCATGGTTCAAACAATGTACCGGTTCAAAAACCAAACCGGTAGTGGTAACGTAAATGAACCACCCACGTCGTCTGTGCAAAGTGAGGCCTCATGCAGGACACCGAAGTCCCCACCATGCCCGTACTGTTGCGGGCCCGCGAGATCGCCGATATGGCACGTGGCATGGCAGATCAAATCGATGCCGACCGCAAACTCCCCACCGAACTGGTTGACGCGCTGCGAAACTCGGGTCTGCTGCGAGCGGGTGCGCCGATCGAGGTCGATGCTCTGGAGCTGCCGGCGGGTACCGCTTTGCGCTGCGCAGAGGAGGTGGCGCGAGGCGACGCATCAGCCGGCTGGTGCGTGTCGATCGCCATCACCGCCAGCCTGCTGGTCGCCTATCTGCCGCCGGCCAGCCGTAACGAGCTGTTCGGCGACGGACGCGGCGTGGCCGCCGGCGTGTGGGCGCCACAGGGCAAGGCCCGCCGCGTGCCCGGCGGCGTCGTCGTGTCGGGGCGATGGGCGTTCTGCAGCGGCGTCACCC
>NZ_JBAPPI010000597.1:0-2328 GCF_049280035.1 Mycobacterium sp.
GCGCCGGACGCAACGTCCACATTCCCTACCAGGATCGGCCCAATAAGGCTCGCCGAGTACGTTCCTATCCGGTCGCAGAGCTCAACGACTCAATCTTGATCTGGCATGACAGCGCCGGTAGGGAGCCATTATGGGAAGCGCCAGATGCCTTCGCGGTGCTCGGCGATCATGTCCGCTCGCGGCGGTTCCACCCGTTTGGTGCCGATTGTCGGACGCGGCACGAGCGGGTGAAGGTGCATCCCCAGGTCATCGCCGAGAACGCTGTCGACCCGCACCACTTCCAGTTCGTACACGGCACCCCGATCAGTCCCGTGGTGTTGCGCGAGAGTACCGACAGCTCTACCTGGTCGGCCAAGGTCGGCTTCGGCCGGAGGTGGACCGTCGGCCTGGACCGCGACGGCGACACGATGAACACGATCGAGATCTATTGGTCAGGCGTTGGTGTCAGCTACAACGGCGAACACGTCCGCGACGGAATCCGGGTCATCTCGATCTGCGCGACACCGGTGGACGACACCAGATCCGACATCTTCGCCGGCTACTGGATCAGCGAGGAACCATCAGAGGGCCCGGGTGATTTCGAGGCGCGGCTGGCCGCGGCGAAACTCGCCCTACCCTACGACATCCGGATCTGGGAGCACCAGAAGTATCTCGAACGGCCGGGCCTGGCAACCTCGGAGGGGGCGGGCTTTCGCGCGCTGCGCCGGTGGGCGAGCGGGTTCTATCCCGAACCGCAGGCCGTGGCCGAACCGGTAACCCATGGCGTCTGAAGGCTCGCGCCGGCGGCCAACACGAAAGGCCGACCGCACCCGAGAGTCAATCCTCGACGCTGCGCGGACTGCGTTCGCGCGCAAGGGTTTCTCGGGCGTCACCATTAGGGACATCACTGACCTCGCGCCGGTCACCCGGGCGAATTTTTACTATTACTTCTCCGACAAGACCGAGCTTTTCATCGAACTCGGCACCGATACCTACCGCGAAGCGCTCGCGGTCGTCGAAGGTTTCATGGAGCAGGGGAGCCCTCCCAACAGGGCGGACATCGAGGCCTGGGTTGCCGGGTACTTCAGCTACCTCGACCGCAACGGTGCGTTCGTCATCCGCTCCACGGAGGACATGCCTCCCGATCGTAAATTCCGCGCCGCGGTCACCCGCTCGCACCGTCGAACCGCCGCCGCACTCGGTGAGGGCATCGCGAAGATCGCGCCGACACCACCCGACCTCGACCCGGTGGCAACGGGGCTGGTGGTTATGGCGATGCTCGAGCGCTCGTGGCTGATGGTTCGCCACAACGAGATCCCGTCGACGACGCGCCAAGCGGTGCTGATGGCGGCCACCGAGATGTTGTGGCGAACGGTTAACGGTCAGACCTGACCTACGTCCATTCGCCGACCAGCTGATCGATCGTGGTCAGCCGACCCAGCACAGCAATAGTGTTGTCCAGCACCTGTTCTGCATACTCCTTGGGGGTTCCACCCACTGCGTCGCGCGGGACGACGAGGTCGAAACCGGCCTGTGTGACATGCCCGGCGGTGTGGGTGATCGCCAGGTTCAGCGAAACGCCGGCAAGGACGATGGTGCTCACGCCCAAGCCCTTGAGCACCGGCAGTAATTCGGAATCGAGCGTGGGGAATAGACCGTGATGGCGCGGTAGCACCAGATCGGTGGGCGCCAGCAGTTCGGGAAGCACTGTGGTGGAAGCGCTTCCGGGTGCCCACTCTGCGGTTGCCGGACCGAGCGCCCGCCAGATGCGTGCCGTCCCAGTCGGCCGGCCGCCGAGGTTACCCTCGTAGGTCGCATGTACCACTCGCGCGCCGAACTGACGGGCGGAATCGAGAAGTCGGCGCACGCCGGATACGAGGTCGGAGCTGGCGGCGGCCAAGGCGGGCAGAACGGAGTCAGGGCCGAGTACACCGTTCTGGCATTCCACACAGATGACGGCCGTGGTCTCGGGGTTCCATGGTGTCGGAGCCATTCCTCAACCCTAGGCTATTTTTTGACACTTGTGACGAAAGTATTCAGTAGATCCCCTTGAACCGTCCCGGGTTTGATGCTGCTTTTTCGGTGAGAAGGATGTGGATCATGACGAAGCACTATCCACGCCGGCCGCGTTGGTGATGCGCAGCCGGCCGAGCAGCAGACGGATGCCTTCGCCATCGCGTACGCTGCGTGTCGCAAAGACTTTCATCGCGAGATGATGTTCTGCCGGTGTCGCTACGACGTGCAGAATGGGTGATCGAATACGGGGCTGCCTTCACCAGGTGTGCGACAAAGTAGCTGCTGGCTTGATGTTGAGCCGGGTTCGGGGCCATCCCATCTCGGGTCCGGCAC
>NZ_JBAPPI010000598.1:0-7232 GCF_049280035.1 Mycobacterium sp.
CGGCGATGACATCGGCGTGCCGCATGTGGCGGTGCAACAACAGCACATCGATCAACGCCCTCGTGCCCGCGGCGTCGCCGTGCGCTCTACGGGCCGCAGCCCAAAACGCTTCATGGGTGGCGGTGAAGGCGCCGGCCGCGCGTGCCTGCACCAAGGCGGTAGCTCCCGGCAGAGCGCCGGGCTTAATTTTCAGCACCTCCAGATAGTGATCCAGCTCAAGGACTTGGGCGCCTTTACGGATCGAACGCTGATGAAGCGCAATTACGGTGCTGCCATCGAAGACCAGCAGCTCATTGGAGCGCAGCCGCACCCGCACACGGCGGCCGATGAACCGCGCCGGCACCGAATACTGACTGCTGCGCACCATGATTCGCCCATGCCGATCCACCCGAGGCTCCAGCAGCAGCCCCGGTTCGAACCGCTCGGCCGGCAACGCCCGCAGCAGCGGCTGCTCGACGGCGAAGTCTTCACCGACAGTGCGGATGCGGTGCCCGATCCGGCGATCTTCATCGTCACGGTCGGCGCGAGCCAACTGCTCGTTGAGCTCGGTCAGCGACGTCACTTTCGGGACGGGGACCAGGTGGTTGCGGCGGAAGCGTCCGCCCTCACCCTCGACACCGCCTTTTTCGTGGGCTCCGGCGACTCCAGGGATACAGTAAAACGCCTCGAAGCCCTGATGGGATCGAAACAAGACCCAGCGCTGGTTTTCGATCCGGCCGCGATCACCGAAGAGCACCCGCGTCACGGCGGATTTCAAATTGTCGTAACGGATGTGGCCGGTGGGGACGCCGCCGAATTCGTCGAACGCCTCGAGGTGACCTTCTAGGAATGCTTCCTGGGATTGGGTCGCATAGACCCGGTGCACCGCCTTGCCGGACATCGACAGCCGCATCGTGAACAGGAAGCACTTCGTGCGCCCCTCCGGCAGATCGACATAAAGCTCGGCGAAATCGACCTCAGCCTCACGCCCCGGTTCATGGGTTTGCGGCACGAACGCCTCAACGAGGTGATCGCCTGTCTCAGCGGCGATTTCGGATCGTCGTTTAGCGACATAGTCGCGCAACGTCGAATACGACAGCAGGTCTGCGGCGTCGTGTTCGTCAATCAGCCGGGCCAAAATCCGGCGAGCGGTGTGTCGCTGCTTGCGCGGGGCATCACGATCAGCCCGCAACATGTCATCAATCGCCTCGACGAACGGGTCAATCTTGCGAGACCGCCACCGCCGCGGCGCCGGTGGCGGCGGCTGCGCCGAGATCAACGCCTGCCGAACAGTGCGACGATGCACCCGATGCCGCTTGGCCAGCGCCCGCACCGACAACCCATCGTCTCGGCAATCGCGTCGGATCTGTGCGAACAACTCCACCCTCGACCCCGCTCTGGCTCCTGCCACCGTCGTCATATCGTGACGATGAAGTGGGGCCACTCAAACCTGACACAACCCGCCCGGCGAGTCGCAGTGGAGCCACCCAAACCTGACACTCCACGACCAGACGGGGCCACCCAAACCTGTCACACTCAGGAAGGGGAATTTGCCCCGGTGTGGGTATCTCGCACTCTCAACAGGGTCGTGGTGGTTGCGGATAGTCAGGCAGGTGCATGGCCTGGAACACGAACTTCTATAGCGCGCAACGTGTCCCGGGCCCAGCGTCAGATCTACACCGTCGAGGACCCCACGTGCTCACATTGATCCAGCAGATTTTCGCCCACATCGCCCTTGCTCCGGCGAGCAACCCAGCCAACTCCGTGACGAGAACAGTGTCTGGTCGAAGCGGAGATAGCCGAAGACATTGCCACAGTTCGCAAATGCTATCCGCGGCTGAGCTCGACGGCTTTGACCACCAGCAGCAGCGCGCCGATAACCAGGTAGCCGCGCAGCGCGATCATGCCGAGCCGGGTCCCAGGTGACCAGGTGACCGGCTCTAGCAGGGCAAGGGGCGGCATCCGCCAGGTGTTGCGGTCGACGGGGCGCGCGGGGAATTGTGGCGCCGGCGGTGCGGGTTGGCGGCGGGCCAACCAACGCAGCACCGGCACGGCGGCGACGCCGAGTATGACCAGGGCCAGAGCCAAGTAGCCGGCGACCGCGACGACGTTGAGGTTGGGGAACATGGTGGTGGCCATCAGGATCCCCGACAGCAGCAGCAGCGTACCGACGATCAGTGCGGCGACCCAGTTGAGCCAGGTCCGATTGACCCAGGGCCCCAACACTTCCCGGTCATTGCACAGCAGCAGCAGAAACACGCTGGCGCTGGGCAACAGCAGACCGGCAAGGGCCTGTACCGCGGTGGTGATCAAACCGAGCGGAGCACCGGGAATCAGCACGATGGCCGCGGCCAACACCACCATTGCCGTGTAGGACAGGTAGAACTGTTTGGCGTCGGCGAACCCGCGGTGCAGCGAGTGCTTCAGACCGAACACGTCACCGAAGGCGTAGCTCGTGGCCAGGGTCACTGCGGCCGCGCCGATGATCGAGGCGTCGATCAGCACGATCGCAAACACCGAGCCAAGCACCGCGCTGTGTTGGCCGAGCAGGCGGGCGATGGCGCCGGCGTCGGTGAAACGACCCGCGGTGTTGGTCGACCGCGCCGCCCAATCGCCGGTCATCACCAACGCGGCGGCGCCAACCACCACGACGAAGGCCCCGAGTACGGTGTCGACGCGTTCATAGGCGATGAATCGGGGCGTGATGCGTTTGTCGACGATGTTCGACTGCTGAAAAAACAGCTGCCAGGGTGCCACAGTGGTGCCGACGATGGCGATGATCAGCAATACCGCATCCGAGCTCATGCCACCCGAAATGCTGGGCAGCACAAACGACTTCGCAGCATTCCCCCATTGCGGGTGCGACATCAGCAGCATCGGGATCTGCGCCAGGGTGATGGCGATGAAGACGAACATGGCCCGCTCCCACCGCCGGAAGCTGCCGCTTGCCATGATCGCGACCAGCGCCGCCGCCGTGATCGGCACCACAAGGTACTTGGAGACGCCGATGTACTCGGCGGCCAGGCTGATACCGATGAACTCGGTGACGATCGTCAGGAAGTTCAGCAGGAACAGGTCGCCAACAGAAAACCAGCCCCAGCCTCGGCCGAAACGTTCGTTGATCAACCGGGCATGCCCAACCCCGGTGACCGCGCCGAGCCGGACCACCATTTCCTGGTTGACGATGAGCACCGGGATCAACAGCAGCAGCACCCACAACAGGGAGTAGCCGTAGTTCTGGCCGGCCTGAGCGTAGGTGGCCACCCCACCGGCGTCGTTGTCGCCGACCATCACGATGATCCCGGGACCGACGATGGCCAGCAGGGTCATCAGCCGGGTCTTCATCGTCCGGCGATGCTCGGTCTCGGCGATGCTGATGCGCCCGAACGCGCCCTCGATATCACCCAGATGGGCGGTGTCGAGCACCGCGGTGCGCCGCGCCGTGGCCTGCTCGGCGCGGCCAGCCTCGACCGCTGGCGCCCCGGGGTGGGTGACGCTGTCGTCGCCTGAGCTCACGGTGCCCCACCCCTGGGTATAGCCGTGTTGCGGTCATCGCCGGGCTGGGTGATCGCGCGGATGGGGCGGGGGGCGGGTTCGCGGCGTCGCCAGTCCTCCGGGATGGTGGCCTCCAGCACGTCGTCGACGGTGACCACCCCGAGCACGCGGTCCTGCTCGTCGACTACGGGGATGGAGTAGAGGTTGAAGTCGGCCATCAACAGTGCGATGTCGGTCAGATCGGCGGCGGCGCTCACCCGCACCGGGTCGGAATCCATGAGTGTCCCAACACTTTCACCGGGCTCGGCTTGCAACAGGGCGATTACTGAAACCACACCGGCCAGGCGTTTGTCCCCATCGAGAACATGCATCTTGATCAGCGCCTCGGGCTGTACGGCGCGGGCGGCGGCGATCAGCTCAAGCGCCTGGGCCGCGGTTGTGGTGGCGGCGCACGAGACGAAATCGACGTTCATCAGCCCGCCGGCGCTTTCCGGGTTGAACCCCATCAGGGTGATCACCTTGGTGCGCTGCGGCGCGGGCATCAGGTCCAGCACGCGCCGGCGTCGCGGTTGGCGCAGGTCTGCGATCGCGTCGGCGGCATCGTCGGCGCGCATCCGGCCCAGCAACGCGGCGACTTCATCATCGGGCATGCTATCGAGCAGCCGGCTGGCCTTCTCGGGGTCGAGTTCTTCGAAAACGTCGGCTTCCAACTCCGGGTCGCTGTGGACCCGATCAAGGATCTCGCCGCCCTCGGCCTTATCAGCGTTCTCGATAAGATCGGCAATCTCGGCGGGTTTGAACCCCCCGACCCGGCCCCAATGACGGCGCAGGGCATCGGAGTGCGCGTGGCCGATTAGCGGTTCGAATGCTTTCCAATCGCGGGGCGCGTGCACGCCGGAAGCCTTTATCAGCCCGAAAAACCTTGCTGGGCGGCGGGTATCCAGCCGCGCAAGCACCCACCCGGCGCCGGTATCTTCCAGCTCGACGTCATAGGCGTGCACCAGCTCCACGGCGGCCACATCGATCAACCGGTGCCCCAGCAGATCGGCGCGCAACAACACCTCACCATCGCGGCGCTCAAAACCACGAAGGTCAACCTTGTTCCTGGCCAACACAACCCGGCCCGGGGAGAACTCGTCAATCGATTCGCTGCCGATAAAGAGACGCCGCCGGCCGACCCCGGCCACAATCCCGGTCACCAGCGGATACTCATCGACGCCGCGCAGCCGCACGATCACGTCCTCCACCCGGCCCACAGCCTCGCCGGAACCGGCCTGCACCGGCGCGCGCAGCAGCTCTGAGAGATGGATTACCGGCAGCCCGACGCCATGCTCAGCCGCCGTCCCTGATTTGATCACTTGCTTGTCCCTCCTCACAGTGCCCGTTAGACCCCCGCGAGCAGACTGCAAGGGGACCATGCGTCACGATGCCATGTGCGGGTATGGCGTTTCGTCGTTTGACCAGCTCGGCCGCAGAGCGTACGCCGCGGTCGCCACGAGCGGCTGCGGCCAAGGTAAACGGCGGGCAGCCATTGGGAAGACACACGCCCGCGGGATTTCGCGTATTACGGTGCGCGGCGGGCTCGGGTGCGGTGGAATCACCTGTGAGGGTGAGGACTTGGGTGTGGTGCACCAGCCGGTCGATTATGGCGGCGGCCACACCATCGTCGGAAGGCGTCTCTCCCCAACGCCCAAACGGCATTACTCGTCACCATGATCGACCCTTGCTCATACGCGAGGCAATCAGCTGGAAGAGCAGGTTGGCCGCGTCCTGATCGAACGGTATAAAGCCAACCGCGTCGATGATAATTAGTAGTTGGTCTCTTGCGAGGTCCGCGCGCTGGGTTGACTACCGTCGCTGTTGGTGGAACTATTGCCGATGCAAGCACCTCGCTAGGTGAGGCGTCTGCACGGATATAGGCCACTGACCTCGAACGTCGAAAGACGCCCAGGGTCAGGACAGCTCCTCCCGGGTTAAGGGTTGAGCCCAAGTGGCTTCCGGCTCAGCCGGATACGCCGTGCAGTGCCAAAGCTCTGACGAGAGGGGTGCAGCGACCGGCTGATGTTGCCGGATTCGCCTCATCCCGCGTGCAACGTGTTGGCACCCCTGTGTGCCCTGGCCGTGAGGAGGTGAGGCGAAGTGAGTCCAAGTGATAGTCCATATCCGAGACCGGTGACCATTTCGTTCGGATCCGGCCCCGGCACCCTCTCCATCATCTGAATCGGCTTGCGCCGCTTCACTTAACGCACGCACGCTTCGTTTCTTAGGCGTGCGCGCGATCTCGTCGTGCTCTGGCGCGACCACCGCCGTGGTTCACCCTGCTTTGCCAAAGGAGAAGTCCGATGTCTTTCGTGACTACACAGCCAGAAATGCTGACCGCAGCAGCCAACCAGCTGCAAGGTATCGGCACCGCTATTGCTGCCCAGAACGCGGCAGCCGCAGCCCCGACGACCGGGGTGATTCCTGCCGCTGCCGATGAGGTTTCAGCGCTGACCGCGGCGCAGTTCGCCAGCCACGCTCAGACGTATCAGACGGTGAGCGCCCAAGCTGCGGCTATGCACGACATGTTCGTGCGCGTCTTGAGCGCAAGTGCAGGTTCGTATGCGACCACCGAGGCAGCGAACGCGGTCGCAGCCCTCTGAGAGACATCGCAGCCCACCTAGAGACCAGGGGAGGTGCACCATGCTGGACTTTGCGGCACTGCCACCCGAAATCAATTCGGCCAGAATGTATTCAGGCGCCGGCTCATCGCCGATGCTGGCCGCTGGTGCTGCCTGGAACCAGCTGGCAGCTGAGATGCGCTCGGCGGCAGCCTCTTACAGCTCCGTTGTCTCGAGTCTGACCGGCAGCAGCTGGCAGGGCCCGGCGTCGACGTCGATGGCGGACGCGGCCGCACCCTACGCGGCGTGGATGAACACCACTGCCGCGCAAGCCGAGCAGACAGCTGCGCAGGCGCAAGCGGCGGTGACCGCCTACGAATCGGCGTTTTCCATGACCGTCCCACCTGCGGTCATCGCCGCCAATCGCGCTCAGCTGGCCTCGTTGGTGGCGACCAACATCTTGGGGCAAAACACTCCGGCGATCGCGGCCACCGAGGCCCTGTACGGAGAAATGTGGGCTCAGGACGCCGCGGCGATGTACGGCTACGCGGGTTCGTCGGCGGCGGCTTCGCAGTTGACTCCGTTCAGCGAGCCGGCCCAGACCACCAATGCAAGCGGACTGGCCGGCCAAGCCGCGGCCGTGGCCCAAGCCTCCGGTACCTCGACGAGCAACGCCACCAGCGCTTCGACGACCACCGGGCTGTCGTCGTTGCTGGGGAACCTCACGTCATCCACGGGTTCTTCGTCATCATCATGGTCAACGGAGCTGGCGAATTTGCTGAGTAACTCAGACAATTCGGCACTTGGAACTTTCCTGAACGGCAACTTCTTCAGCACCGCGGTAACCAACGGAGCACTCGCGGGTGGGGCGTTCAACCCGCAATTCCTGCTGCAGACGTTGGCGGGTTTCAGCTATCTGCAAGATGCGAAGGCTGCCACGGGATCATCGGGGTTGTTGAACCTGTTCAATCCGGGTGCGCTGGGGTCGACAGGCGGTTCAGGTCTGGGCGGCGTGGGATCAGGGGTGTCGGCCGCGATGGGCGAGGCGGGTCGCGTTGGGGCGCTATCGGCGCCGCCCAGCTGGTCTGCGGTCGCCCCGACAAGCCCGATCGCCTCGGCGCTCGGCCGCACCCCGCTTACCGCGCCTGAGACCACGAC
>NZ_JBAPPI010000599.1:0-1554 GCF_049280035.1 Mycobacterium sp.
GGCACCGAGTTCGGCGCGCTGGCACACAGCGACGACATCAACGCGGTGCTTGCCGGCCTGCGTCCCGGCGACGCTGAGCCCGCCGATCCGGCGCTGCTGGCGAAGATCCACACGGACACCTGCTGACCGCCGGGTCCGTTCAGCCGATCAGCCCGGAATCGGAGCGAGGCCGTCGAATCGCTCCAGGGCCGCGAGTAACTGGTCGGCGATCCCGGGCGCCGCGGCGACCACCAGGGCGGCTGTACTCTCCGGATCCCCCGGCGCAGGCAACACCACCCGGGCGCCCGCCTCGGCTGCGATCAGCGCCCCGGCCGCACAGTCCCAGACATGCAGGCCGTGTTCGTAGTAGGCGTCCAGTCGGCCCGCCGCCACCATGCACAAATCCATTGCGGCAGAGCCGATCCGACGCACATCGCGGACTACCGGCAGAATTTTGGCCACCAGCGCCGCCTGGACCGTGCGACGTCGCTTCGAGTATGCGAATCCGGTGCCCACTAACGCCATCGACAAATCGTCGACGGCGGTGCAACGCAGCGGATGCGTGCCGATCTCGTCGATGACGTGGGCGCCCAGTCCGGCCGCGGCCGAGTAGACCCGCCCGCCCATGACGTCGGCGACCGCGCCGGCCACCGACACACCGTCGACCTGAGCTGCCACCGACACGGCATAGGCCGGGATCCCGTAGACGAAATTCACCGTGCCATCGATCGGGTCAAGCACCCAAGTGATGGTGCCGGTGTCGGCCGAGGGAGAGGCGGGTCCGCCGATTTCTTCGCCCAGGATCGCGTCGCCGGATCGCAACTGCGCCAACCGATCACGCAATAGCCGTTCGGTCTCGGTGTCGACGATGGTGACCGGATCGGTCGGCGTCGTCTTTGTTCGCACCGCATCGTTGCCTTCAGTGCGCGCGTCGGGGCCGAAAACCTCGGTACGACGGCGCCGGGCGAACGCCGCGGCTTCCTCGGCCAACCTTTCGGCCACCGAACGCAGATGCGCCGGTTGGTCCGTTAGCGTGCTCACCGGTCCATCGCATCACAGTTGCCGCCGGACCACCCCGCCGGCGCGTCCGACGCGACCGCCAAACAGGCCAGCCAACTGCGGATCCACGCACTAGGGCTGATTTGTCCGACTCGCCCCCGCAAGCGGGTGGGGGTACCCCCAGCCGCGCAGCGGCGAGGGGGCGTACCCCCACCCCGGGCCGTCCCGGCCCGCATCGTCGTCGGACTATGGTGTGGGCGGACACCCCAGTCTCGCCGAGGAGATTCTCTTGACCGGTACCGACTCGACCACCGCCTCGTCCGGGACCGATGTGCCCGGAACGCCGTCGCGCCAGGGTTTCGGTATCGACGTCGGCGGCAGCGGCATCAAGGGCGGAATCGTCGACCTGAACACCGGCCAACTGGTCGGCGATCGTTACAAGCTGCTGACCCCCCAACCGGCCACGCCGTCCGCAGTCGCGAAGACGATCGCGGCCGTTGTCAACGAATTCGGCTGGACCGGCCCGCTCGGGGTGACCTACCCGGGTGTCGTCACGCACGGCATCGTCCGGACCGC
>NZ_JBAPPI010000600.1:0-2747 GCF_049280035.1 Mycobacterium sp.
GAGCACGACGAAGAGAAGGACGGGCGCACGCTGCGGGAGGTCCGCTACGGCTCGTTCCGCCGGTCGTTCCGGCTACCTGCGAACGTCACCGGCGAGGCCATCGCGGCGTCCTACGACGCCGGCGTGCTGACCGTGCGGGTCACCGGTGCTTACGCCGGGACTCAGCCGCAGCGCATCGAGATCACGAAGTAGTCTGCGTAGTCTGCGACCTCCGCACTCAGCTCGAATCCGGTGGGGCCCAACGGCTCCGCCGGATTCGAGGCGCCGCCGCGCTACATCGATTGCCCGACTCCTTCTCAGACCGTTACACGGTCTGCATCGTCGTCGGGCTAACCCCAGCGGGCCAGGATCTCCTTGGCCCGGTTTCCCAAGGCGGCCTGCAGGAACGGCCCGAAGCTGATCCGCCCGACGCCCAGCGGACCGAAGGAAGCGGGATCGTCCTGATCGGGTAGGGCGATCGCATTGACCGGAAGCGGCAACTCAGTGGTCAAGCGCCGCAACGTCTCCGGGTCGTGGCGGCCCACCGGATAGAGGACATCGGCACCGGCACTGGCGGCCTTCTGCAATCGCGCTACCGCCCGCTCGACGCGGTCGGACTCGTCGCCTTCCTGGCGCAGGAAAAGGTCGGTGCGGGCGTTGATCACGAGATGGACCTTCGCCTCGTCGGCGGCGGCGCGCAGTGCACCGACCAGTTCAGCGTGTTCGTCCGCCGAACGCAGTCGCTTGCCCTCGCTGTGCACGGTGTCTTCGATGTTCAGCCCCACCGCACCTGCCCCAAGCAGCCCATCGATCAGCCGCGAAGCCGGCAGCCCGTAACCGGATTCGACGTCCACCGAGACCGGGACGTCCACCGCAGCGGTGATCTGGGCGACCCGGCCCAGCAGGTCGTCGAACGACATGCCCTCGTTGTCGGGTTTGCCGATCGAGTCGGCGACGGGATGACTGCCGACGGTCAGCGCGGCGAAACCGGCGTCGGTGGCAAATCGCGCCGACCAGGCGTCCCACACCGTCGGGAGAATCACCGGATTGCCCGGCTGATGCAGCGCCAATAGCGCCGTTGCTCGATCGGCCAATGCGCTGGATGCCGGCATGGCTGGCTGCCTCCCGCTCGCGGGCGTGACCTGGCTCACGCCATCGCTGTGTGCTGGATAGTATCGGGTGACGTACTGTGATTTATGACACCTTCACTTCCAGGGAGATCCGTTGTCCAGCACTACTGAACTCGCCGAACTGCACGAGCTCATCGGTGGCCTGCGGCGGTGCGTGACGTCGTTGAGGTCGCGGTACCGCGACACTCCGGCGATGCGTCGCGTGGTGAACGACGTCCAACGAATCCTCAATGACGTTGAGCTGCTCGACATCGACGCCGGTGAGCTGGATCTGGCCCGGCACACCCTGGACCAACCGGCTGAGAAAATCGCCATTCCCGACACCCAATACGACGCCGAATTCTGGCGTGATGTCGACGACGAAGGTGTCGGCGGCCACAGCCGTTCTTGATTTGCCCCCCGCGAGACTGCGTGCTCTTCGCTGTGGGTACTCTCCGACGAGGCCACGCGAAGAGGATCCCAATAGATGAGCGCACCCACAGCGAACCGTTCTGCGTCTGGTGTCTTTTCACCCACGCGCGCCCACATCCAGCAACGGACGCTACGGACCGACCGGTGGTGGATGTCGCCACTGCGGATCGACCTGGGCTTCGCCGCATTTGTCATCTACGCGACGGCACGCGCATTCCAGCGGAATGACTTCTTCGTCCACAAATACCACTACCTGACCCCGTTCTACTCGCCGTGCCTCAGCAAGGCTTGCGGTGAGGCCAGCGACTTCTGGCCGCAGATCCTGCCGAACGTGTGGTGGCTGCCGTTCGCGGCGCTGTCGCTGCCGTTCCTGCTGTTGTTCCGTCTGACCTGCTACTACTACCGCGGCGCCTACTACCGCACGGTGTGGCAGTCGCCCTCCGCCTGTGCGGTGGCCGAACCGCGCGTCCACTACACCGGTGAGACCAAGTTCCCGCTGATCATCCAGAACACCCATCGGTATTTCTTCTACGTCGCCGGCATTATCTCGGTGATCAACAGCTACGACGCGATCGTCGCGTTCCATTCCGCGGACGGACCGGGTGGATTCGGTTTCGGCCTGGGCAACGTGATCATGGTTGGCAATGTCATCATGCTGTGGGTCTACACGCTGTCCTGCCATTCGTGCCGGCACATCACCGGTGGGCGGCTCAAGCACTTCTCCAAACACCCTGTGCGGTACTGGATCTGGACCCAGGTCAGCAAACTCAACACTCGGCACAAGCTGTACGCGTGGATCACACTGGGCACGCTGATGCTCACCGACTTCTACATCGCGCTGGTGGCCAGCGGCGCCATCTCGGACCTGAGATTTGTTGGCTGAGAACCTGTTTCACGGATATCGGAAAGTTTAGTGAGGTTCCATGACTGAGGTCGAACGGCACTCCTACGACGTGGTCGTGATCGGTGCCGGCGGCGCAGGTTTGCGCGCGGTCATCGAGGCGCGGGAACGCGGCCTCAGGGTTGCGGTGGTGTGCAAGTCGCTGTTCGGCAAGGCCCACACGGTGATGGCCGAGGGCGGCTGCGCGGCGTCGATGGGCAACACCAACCCGAAGGACAACTGGAAGACCCACTTCGGCGACACGATGCGCGGTGGGAAGTTCCTAAACAACTGGCGGATGGCCGAATTGCACGCCAAGGAGGCACCCGACCGGGTTTGGGAACTGG
>NZ_JBAPPI010000601.1:0-2081 GCF_049280035.1 Mycobacterium sp.
GTGATCGGCATCACCGGCGCGATCGGCGGCCTCGGCGGTGTGGTGATCAACCTCACGCTGCGCAGCTCGTACCTCAGCCACGGGACCGCTACCGTCGCTTTCTGGGACTTCGCCGCGTTCTACGCGGTCGCGGCGCTGGTGACCTTACGTTTCTACGTGCGGATACCGTCCGGCGCCGCCGCCGATCAGCCCACTTTGGCCAAAGCCCGTGCTTGAGCTTTCACCTACCATTGATCAGATGCCGGCGCCTTGGTTCTCGGCAGGCAGCGACGGCATGACCAGTGTCGACGCGCCATCGCTCACGGGTTTCACCGTGGCCATTACCGCGTCCCGGCGAGTCGACGAGTTCGCGACCATGCTGCGCAGGCGTGGCGCCGACATCGTGTCGGCCGCAGCCATCCAGATGGTCCCGCTCGCCGACGACGAGCGCCTGCGCGCGGCCACTGAGGACGTGATCGCGACGCCCCCCGACATACTTATCGCGACCACCGGCATTGGTTTCCGCGGCTGGGTGGAGGCCGCCGGGAGCTGGGGGCTTGCCGACGAGCTGCTGGATGCGCTGCGCAGCGCCCGGGTGATCTCGCGCGGGCCGAAGGCCACCGGAGCCTTGCGCACGGCCGGTCTGCGCGAAGAGTGGTCGCCGGCGTCCGAGTCGTCGGAGGAGGTGCTCGCGCACCTGAGCGCCGACAACCTCGACGGCAAGCGGATTGCCGTGCAACTACACGGCGTCACCGACGACTGGAACCCGGTGCCGGAGTTCCCCGGCACCCTCGTCGAGCGCGGCGCCACCGTGGTCGCGGTGCCGGTCTATCGGTGGGAGCCGCCCGCGGACCTCGCTGAGCTGGATGCTCTGATCGAGCGGGTCGCGCGCGACGGCGTCGACGCCGTCACGTTCACATCCGCGCCGGCGGCGGCGTCCTTCCTGATGCGGGCCAACGAGTTACGGCTCACCAAGTCGGTGACCCACGTCCTGACGACGACCGTGACACCGTTCTGCGTCGGGCCGGTGACCGCGCGCCCGCTGGACAACGTCGGGGTGCCGTCGGTGCTGCCCGAGCGGATGCGACTCGGCGCGCTGGCCCGCGTCGTCGCTGACGAACTTCCTTGCCGGAAACCGGATCTGGCCGTTGCCGGCCACACCCTTGGCGTGCACGCGGCGTGCGCCGTCGTCGACGGTGAAGTGCGCGATCTGTCCCCGAATTCGCTGACCCTGCTCAAAGTGCTTGCCCGAGTACCGGGCGCGGTGGTGTCGCGGGATGTGCTGCTCGACGCTCTCGGCGGCGACGACCCGCACGTGGTCGAGGCCGCCGTCAACCGGTTGCGGTCGGCGCTCGGCGCTAGGGAGCTGATCGCCACCGCGGTGAAACGCGGCTACCGCCTGGCCGTGGAGTACATGCCCGACGACACCGACTCTGACGCCTGAGATGGCCCAGACGACCACGTTATTAGTGGCGCACGGGACCCGAAATCCGCATGGCGTCAGGATGATCGGCGATCTCGCGGCGGCCGTGGCGGGGGCCCTCGACGAGACGGTGCGGGTGGCGTTCGTCGACGTTCTCGGTCCCGCCCCCGACGAAGTGTTGCGGACCCTGCGCGACGAGCCGACCGTGCTGGTGCCCGCGTTGCTGTCCAGCGGCTACCACGTCCGGTCCGACGTGCCTCGATACATTGCGGCATCCGGGCATCCGGCGGTTACCGTCGCACCCGCGCTCGGGCCGTCGTCGGAGCTGACCCGCGCGATGCTGGACCGGATGCTTGAGGCGGGTTGGCGTCCCGACGATCACGTGGTGCTGGCCGCCGCCGGCACCAGCGACCGGCACGCGCAGAGCGAGGTCGCGACCGCGGCCGCGAGGCTGTCGGCGCTTGTCGGCAGCCGGGTTTCGATCGCCTTCGCCGCGCCTTGCCGTGATGGCTCCGGCTACCCGTCAGTGCCCGAGGTGGTGGCCCGGGCCCGCCGCGCGGGTGCCCGCCGGGTGGCGGTGGCGTCGTATCTGTTGGCGGACGGCCTGTTTCAGGGGCGGCTGCACCAGGCAGGAGCGGACGTGGTGGCCGCGACGCTGAGTTCGCATCCCGCGGTGATC
>NZ_JBAPPI010000602.1:0-4668 GCF_049280035.1 Mycobacterium sp.
CCGCATACATCCTCAACTGCGCCAAGAACACTGGCCAGTCCCCATCCTGCCCTGGTATCAGTGCTACACCGAAGAGGAGCGGCACGGCGGGCGCGGCCCGATCGTCGTCCACGACGGATTGCTCGCCGCCCTCGAGGACGGCGAAGCACGCCCCGCCACCTTCGACAACCTCTACCCCGCAGAGCTACGCGAACGCGTCCTCGCAGCCGAGTCGAGGTCAACGCCAACGTAATCCGGGTTACGTGAACAGTTCACGTCGCTGCGAGATGTACTCCTGCACCGATTGCGCGGGGCGACCGGTGAGGTCTTCGACATCATGGGTTAAGCGGTTGTAGCGGTCGTCGCGATGCAATCTGGCCATGGTGGCGATGTGCTGTTGGGTGTGCGGGTCGAGTCCTGCTTGGGTGAGATGCTCAAGCCATTCGTCGTAGGGCAGCCGAACCGGGGTCATCGGCCGGTCAAGGGCTTTCGCGTACTGCTCGGCTAACTCATCGATGTCCAGCGCTGCCGGCCCGGTCAATTCGTAGACCGCACCGACGTGATCGTGCGGCGCACGGAGAACGGTGGCAACGACGGCGGCCACATCCGTGGCAGCGACAGGGGAGGTGCGGCCGCTTCCGAACGGCAACGCCAACTGCCCGTTCTCGCGGATTGAGCGGGCTGCGAGCACGGTGAACAGCGGGTTGTCGAGGAAGACGGTCGGCCTGATCTGCACGGCCGGCAAGCCCGACCAGTCGATGACGTGCTCGGCCAGCCAGTGCAGGCGTTGTTGGCGGGATTCCTCGGTGCTAGTTGCGGTCATCTGCGAGACCGTCATTTGTGACATATTGACCAGCACTTCCAAGCCGTCGCCGTCGTCGGCGGCCGCGCACACCACTGCGGTGGCTTCCAAATATTGCGCCGACACGCTCATGTTGAAAAACATTCGGCCGATGCCAAACATTGCCGCACTGACATCCACCGGGTTGGTCAGATCTCCGACGATCACGTCAGCTCCGAGCGCGCGCAGCGCATCGGCGCGCGAGTCGTCGCGGTGCACCATCGCCCGCACTGCCTCGCCATGGCTGAGAAGTTGCTCCACGACGAGCCGGCTGACCCCGCCGACACCGCCGCCGGCGCCGGTGATCAGGTAACTGGGAGTGCGAGTCATAACCGCGGCCTCATGTTCGTAGATCGGTCAGATTTGGTTGGCTCCGCCGTCAGCGGTGACGGCGGAGCCAGTTGTGAAGCTTGCCAGGTCGCTGGCCAGAAACAATGCCGCATTAGCGATTTCGTCAGGTTCGCCGAACCTGCCCAGCGGTATGCCGGCGATGCGATCGGCGCGGAACTGAGTTATCGACTCGCCCGGACTGGTCTGGTCGGCCAGATTATCGCTACCGGGTGTTGCTGTGGAACCGGCGACGATCACGTTGACTCGGATCCCGCGCGCTTTCAGCTCGTTGGCCCAGGTGCGGGCAAACGAACGAACTGCGGCTTTGGTGGCGGCATAGACTCCGAGGCCTTCGCGGCCCCGCTCGGCGGTGGTGGACCCGGTGATGATGATCGAGGCCCCGTCGTTCAGCAGCGGAAGTGCTTTCTGCACGGTGAACACCACACCCTTGATGTTCGTCGACAGCAGTGTGTCGAGGTGGTCTTCGGTGATGTCACCGATGCGGGCCACCGCGGTGACGCCGGCGTTGGCCACCACGATGTCCAACCCCCGGCCAGCTTCGGCCACCGCGGCGTACAACCGATCTAAATCGGCGCCCACACCCACATCGCCGCGTATTCCGTCGGCCCGTTCGCCCAACTGGCCTAGCGCCTCGTCGAGTTGGGCTTGCCGGCGCCCCGTGATGAATACCCGTGCGCCTTCGTCGACGAATCGGGCAGCAGTGGCTAGGCCGATACCCGATGTGCCACCGGTGATGACGGCGGACTTGCCATCCAGCAATCCCACGTGTGCGTCCTCTCAGAGCTGTTGTTCTGGTTCGCTCGTTTTTACTGCGCGTTCAGGTGTTGAGGAACAGCCGCGCATTGGCCAGGAAGACGTCTGCATGTTGCGACTGTGCGCCGTGGCTGGCGTCGGGAAGTACCAGAAGTGTGGCGTAGGGGAGGTGCTCTTCAAGGATGAAGGCGTTGATGGGGTCGACGACGATGTCCTTGTTGCCGTGAACGATCAACGCTGGTTGAGTGATGGCCTTGAGCATCGCGTACCGGTTATCCGCGGGAATCGTGCCCCACTCACGGATCGCGCGCAGCTGTGCATCGGCCGATGTGAGAGTGACCGGTGATACGCGCTCGGTCTCGCGCAGGCTCAGGCGCCGGAGGTACGCATTTCCCGCGCTCTGGCCGGGTTCGCTTGGGGTGAAGAATGATTTCAGAATCAACGCTACGGGGTCTTCTAGCTCGTCTATTGATAGTTCGGTGAACGTCATCTTTTCGCCGCCGCGGGGGCCAGTGCCGCATAGAATCATGCGGCGAATCATTTCGGGTTGCTCGGATGCCATCTGCTGCGCAACCATGCCGCCCAATGAAAAGCCAAGGAAATCAACAGTTGTCAGGTCCAGCGCGCGAAGGAAATCGAGACAACTGGTGGTGAGTTCAGCAACAGTCGACGTGGTGATACCGGTGGAGCCTCCGATCCCTGGATAGTCGAATGTAATCAGTTCCCGGTCTGCAGCGAGGCCATCAACGATCAGCGGATCCCAGTCGTCCATGTTGGACGCGAAGTAGCCGGCGAGCACCAGCGGTACATCGCCGCTGGAACCCATGCGTCGATAGGCAAAGTCGACACCGTCCACGGTGCGTATTACCTGAGTCGGCGTCTGCAAATATGTTTGTGCCGTGCGGGTGTTCATCGCGACGGACTCCTTTCAGCCCACACGGTTACACAGCTGTTCGGGAACTTCGCCGCCGAGTAACTCGATCAGCCCGACGAGCAGCGCATCGAGTTCTTGTCCGACGGCGGCGATGTCGGGGTTGTCGTAGCTGTTGAACAGCAGGCTGGGTTGGTCGACCACGAACTTGGTGTCGCCGTTGGCGTCGGCGTAGAGCAGGGTGCGCAGCGGGGCGTGCAGCATGACCGACGGGTCGTGGCGGAACATGCGTTCGGCGATGGTGTGGTTGCCCATCAGGTATTGGGTTGCTTTCCACAGTGACGTCGAGCCGGCCATGGTGGCGGTAACGTCGCCGCGGTAGTAGCGCATAAACCCGTGCGGGGCATTGATTTCGGCGAGCTCCAAGGTCGCCTGCCACGAGGCCATCTGAAAGAAACGGGCGTAATCCACTTCGGGAACCAGAGTCTCGTACTGCTCGCGGGCCTCGTCGTAGAGCGTTGGCAGCGCGACCACCAGGCGGCGGGACGGGTGGTCGACGGCGATGTTGTTCGTGGTCATGGGAGGGCCTTTTCGTCGAGACGGATGAGTTCGACATCGCGGATGTCGAGGGTGATCGAGGGCAGATTGAGGTTGACGGTGTTGTCGGGATTGCGGCGGAAGACTCGCCGGCGGGTGGCTACCTGCAGGCCGCCGAAGCTCTTGTAGCGGCTGGTGTAGTGGCCGACGAGGGTGCTGCCGTTGATTTCGACGATGTAGTCCATGCGCCGTTGCTGGCCTTGGGAATCGAAGTAGAACACCTGGTCGGGGTTGTGGGTGGCGATTGACGGCGGGAACCGCACTTCGAGGCGCCGCCAAGTTTGGCCGGCCTCATGCCAGGGTTCGATCTCACGCGCTGCCACGCCGGGGTACGTGAACAGGAATGGAGTGGTGAAGTAGTTCCAGCAGGCGTAGCCCAGGAAGTAGCCCAAATGCGCTGCGTTCCAGGCGCTGTTGCGCAGCATGCCTTTGAATCCCGCGCGTGCGGGTGCGAGTTTGTCGACCGGTTGGCCGTCTAGGGTTTCCATGGTGACACTGTCGGTGGCGGCGTCGAACACCATCTGCTGATCGGGACGGGTGAAAGGAGTGAAGACGATGTGTTCCTTGACGGTGTCCAGCGTGATGATCTGGTCGAACGTCTTCTTCGGCGGCCAACCCTTCATGGCCCAGATCGGTCCGCCGATGGAGATGTCGATCCGCAAGCCGCGCAGCATTTTCCACAGTTCGTGCCCACCAGTGGTGGCAATGGCTAGCTTAAGCAGATCGTCTGTCATGGGCTATGTCCTGTGTTGCTCGTCAAACACGAACACGACTTTGCCCTCCCGACCCCCGCCGCCTTGGGCGAGGCTTACCGCGTCTTTCCAGTCGTCGAGCCGCATGGTGCCTGCGACTCGTGCGCTCAGCGTGCCGTCGGCAACCAGCGCCACCAACTCGCGATAGGTGCTGTGCACCACCTCGGTGTCGGTGCGGCGTAGCCAGTTGATTTCCCAGAATCCCGTCCAGTTCACGTGGCGGCCAATCAGCTCAAGTACGGACACCGATGCGCTTTGCCCCGACAAAGCCGCGTAAGAGACCAACGTGCCCCCGAAGCCTAGGTGCTGGGCGAGCTGCCGCGCCGCCCCGCCGCCTACCGAGTCGACGACGATGTCGAGCTCGGCATCGCTCAGTGACTGGGCCAGATTGGATTCCAAATTCTCATCGTCGATGACGACGCGATCCCCACCCCAGCTGCGAACCAGCTCGGCGGCGGCCTCGCGCCGGACCACGCTCACGGTTTTCCACCCGAACCGCTGCGCCAGCTTGATCAGATACTCCC
>NZ_JBAPPI010000603.1:0-2117 GCF_049280035.1 Mycobacterium sp.
GACCTGTACGCCAGCTTCCTCGACGAGGACACGGTCGAGCGGCAGGGTGTGCAGCCGCTACTCGACGAGTTGGCAGCGATTGACGACGCAGCCGACCCCAACGCGCTGGCGGCCGTTGTCGGCGCCCTGCAACGTACCGGCGTGGGCGGTGGGGTCGGGCTGTACGTCGACACCGACTCCAAGAACTCCAGCCGCTACTTGGTACACGTCAGCCAGTCGGGGCTGGGACTGCCCGACGAGTCCTACTATCGCGACGAGCAGCACTCTGAGCTGCTGACCGCCTACCCGGACCACATCGCGCGGATGTTCGCGCTCGTCTACGGCGGTGCGCCCGACGATCACCACCAGACCGCCGCACGGATCGTGGCGTTGGAGACCAAACTGGCTGCCTCGCATTGGGATGTGGTCAAACGCCGCGACGCCGACCTGACTTACAACCTGCGCACCTTCGCCGATCTGCAGGCCCAATCAGCGGGTTTCGATTGGTCCGGCTGGGTGAACGCGCTGGGCAGCACGCCGGATGCGGTCGCTGAACTTGTTGTGCGTCAACCGGATTACCTGACCGCCTTCGCCGAACTGTGGCGCAGCGAAGACTTCGACGACTGGAAGAGCTGGGCACGCTGGCGACTTATCCACGCCCGCGCCGGATTGCTTACCGATGCGCTGGTCGCCGAGGACTTCGCGTTCTACGGCCGCAAGCTCACCGGAGCCGAGCAGATCCGCGAGCGCTGGAAGCGGGGCGTCGGGCTGGTGGAGAGCATGCTGGGCGACGCCGTCGGAAAGCTTTACGTCCAACGCCATTTCCCGCCTGATGCCAAGGCCCGCATCGACGCGCTGGTCGCCAACTTGCGCGAGGCCTACCGGGTCAGCATCATCAACCTGGACTGGATGACCCCGCAGACCCGGCAACGCGCGCTGGCCAAGCTGGACAAGTTCACCGCCAAAGTCGCCTACCCGAAGAATTGGCGAGACTACTCGAAGCTGGTGATCGACCGCGGCGATCTCTACGGCAACTACCGGCGCGGCTACACGGTCAACTCCGACCGGGAGCTGGCCAAGCTGGGCGGCCCCGTCGACCGCGACGAGTGGTTTATGACCCCGCAGACCGTCAACGCCTACTACAACCCGGGAATGAACGAAATCGTCTTTCCCGCAGGCATTTTGCAGCCACCGTTCTTCGACCCCGACGTCGACGACGCCGCTAACTACGGCGGTATCGGCGCGGTCATCGGCCATGAAATCGGGCACGGCTTCGACGACCAGGGCGCCAAATACGACGGCGACGGCAATCTGGTCGACTGGTGGACCGACGACGACCGCACCGAGTTCGGCGCCCGTACCAAGGCGCTGATCGAGCAGTACGACGTCTACAACCCACGCGGCCTCGATAACGGCCATCACGTCAACGGTGCGTTCACCGTCGGTGAGAACATCGGCGATCTGGGCGGACTTTCCATCGCGCTGCTCGCCTACGAACTGTCGCTGAACGGCGAAAGCGCGCCCGTCATCGACGATCTCACCGGCGTGCAACGGGTGTTCTTCGGCTGGGCCCAGGTGTGGCGCACCAAATCCCGTGACGCCGAGGCGATTCGGCGGCTGGCTATCGACCCGCACTCGCCGCCGGAGTTCCGCTGCAACGGCGTGATCCGCAACATCGACGCGTTCTACGACGCCTTCGATGTCGCCGAGAACGACGAGCTATTTCTGAACCCGCAACGCCGGGTCAGGATCTGGAACTAGAGCTGCCAGTCGTTGGAGCCGTCGTTCTTGGAGTAGGTCCCGACCGAGTTCTTCACCACGATCGGATCGCCGGCGCCGAAGTTGTCGATGAACCACTTCGCGTTCGACGGGCTGATGTTGATGCAGCCATGGCTGACGTCACGCTTACCCTGGTCGTCCACCGACCACGGGGCGCTGTGCACATAGTCGCCGCTGTTGTCGAACCGGACGGCGTCCTGCACCGTCACCTTGTAGCCATACGCCGAGCTGACCGGAACGCCATACGTGGAGGAATCCATCACCACCGAGGCCTTCTTGTCGAGCACGTAGTAGGTGCCGTTCGGAGTCTGGTGGCCGCCGGCCGCCATACCCATCGACATCGGGATGGTTTTCTCTAC
>NZ_JBAPPI010000604.1:0-3175 GCF_049280035.1 Mycobacterium sp.
AAGGCTTCCAGCCGGTCGACGATGACCAGCGGCGCCTTGATCAGCTGCTGGTGCACCTTGTTGGGGAAGTAGGCCTCCAGGCTGCGGCCGTCGAGTTCGAATTTGCCGCTACCGGGCACCAGCCGCACCCGAACCACGGCCTCCTTACGGCGGCCGACCGTCTGGATCGGACGATCGATGACGAAGGAGTCCGTCCGCGTCGCCGGCGCGGCAGCCGCGGTTGTCTCAGCTGCTGCGGCTTCGGTGGCTTCAGTGGCTTCGGCTTCAGTAGCTTCGGCTTCAGTAGCTTCGGCTTCGGTGGCTTCGGCTTCAGTGGCTTTGGCTTCAGTGGCTTCGGTGGTCTCAGTTCCTGCCGTCTCAGTCATTAGCGCCGCTCCTCCTCATCGCTTCGCTCTGCATCGTCACCGGCGCGGTCATTGGGTCACCTGCTTGATCTCGAATGGAGTCGGCTGCTGGGCGGTGTGCGGGTGCTGCGGCCCGGCGTAGACGTGCAGCTTGCGCTTGATCTGGCGGGCGAGCTTGTTCTTCGGCAGCATGCCGAGGATCGCCTTTTCCACGACCCGGTCGGGGTGCTTTTCCATCAGCTCGCCGATCGTGCGTTTGTGCAGCCCGCCGGGATAACCCGAGTGGCGGTAAGCCAGCTTCTTGTGCAGTTTGTCGCCGCTGAGGGCGATCTTGTCGGCATTGACGATGATGACGAAGTCGCCACCGTCAACATTGGGGGTGAATGTCGGCTTGTGCTTGCCACGCAGCAGGTTGGCTGCCGCGACGGCAAGGCGGCCGAGCACCACGTCCGTGGCGTCGATGACAAACCACGACCGCGTGGTGTCACCCGCCTTCGGCGCGTAGGTAGACACAGCGCTTACCTCTCTCTATTCGGGTTCTCCCCGAGTTCGGATCCCGGTGTGACCCGGGTGCCGGTCAGGCGTCCACGGCAAGGGATGGTCTCGGCGACCGACACTGACCCGAGTCCCGGCGTACCGTACGCCAACGGTGCAGCTTACCGGCGGTCATCCACGCAGGTCAAAACGCCCGACCTGGATCAGAACAGCGCCGAGTGCGAAGCCCATGTGCACAGCTGATTCGCTGGTCATGGTGGTTGAACTGCGCGGTCCCGCGGCTCTCCCCTCCGTCAGGACCGCGCAGAGTCTTTATGCGACCAGGGCAACTATCGCGCCCATACGCCGGCTGCCCGGTGGTCGGCGGCCGCGACATCCTCGGCGCCGGCACGAACCGCGTTTCCGAGGTCGACCAGGATTTCGTTGAGCGCAGTGGCCGCCTGATGCCACCGCAGCTGCTCGATCCCGTAAGCGGTGGCCGCTTCGCGCGTCCACAGTTCTTGCAGCGGCGCAACTTGAGATTTCAGCTCCTGCAACGCGGCGTTGAAGCGGGCGGAGGTGGCGTGAATTTCCTGGCGAACTGAGCATTCGATCTCATCGAAGTTGTACGACAACTGCGAGTCCATTGGTGCTGGCCTCACAGATCCCCGCCGGCGATGCCGATGCGGTGCGCATGGTTGTCGGCCGATTCCCGCAGTGCGGCTTCGTTATAGCGAATGGTCTCTGCGATGCCGTGTAGGGCGTGGTGGAGTTTCATCGACTCGGCGTTCCACCGCTGCACCACGTCCTTGAAACGTGCTGCCGCGGCTCCACCCCACACCGACGGCGGCACGCCGCTCATGCGACCGATGAATGCCTGCAGCGTCGTCCGGATCTCTTCGTTGCGGGTGTCGATGGCCCCTGCAACAGAGCACATCAGATCGAAATCGGCGCTAAGCGTGTTGCCACCTGCAGGTGTGCTCATATATTCCCCTTCGCCCAACGGCCGCGGACCTAACCGTGCCAACGACAGGTAAGACTCCCGCGGGTCCGCTCCGGTTCCGGGGCCGCAGATCAGTCGGCGATCGACAGCGCGATGCCGTCCAGGATGTCGTGCTCGCTGACCGTCAACGCGTCGATGCCGGCGCGCTCACGCAGCGCGAAAGCCAATTCCTCGATCACGATCGCACCGCCACCGATCACGTCGGCGCGCCCCGCGTGCATGGGCCCGAGCGCAGCGCGCTGTGCTCGAGACATGCCGATTAACTCGTCACACACCACGAGCAGCCGGTCCATGTTGACCCGCGAAAGATGAATTGCCGCAGCGTCATAGGTCGTCATGTTGTGCGCCAGCGCCGCGATCGTCGTCATCGTTCCGGCCACTCCCACCCAGGTGCGGGCTTGTCGCACGGGGACGGCGCGCAGCGCCTCGCCGAGCCGTTCGCGAACCACTTCGCGGGCAGCCGCGACCTCCGCAGCCGTTGGCGGGTCCGAATGCAGGCACCGCTCGGTCAGCCGCACGCAGCCGATGTCGGCCGAATAGCTCGCCACCACGGCGTCGGCTCCGAGCACGATCTCGGTCGAGCCGCCCCCCAAGTCGACGATGACGAAAGGCGCTGCGGCGGAGTCTAGTTCGTTGACCGCCCCACGGAACGAGAGTTCGGCCTCCTCGGCGCCGGTGATCACCTCGGCCACGCAACCGTCGATCACGCCGCCCAACACATCGGCCGTCATCGCGAAAAACACATCGCGATTGCCGGCGTCGCGCGCGGCCGACGTCGCGACCATGCGTATCCGGTCAACACCGTGCGCCGCGCACAGCGAAGCGTAGTCGACGAGCGCGACGCGGGTGCGCTCAAGAGCATCCGGCGCGAATCGACCGGTTGCGTCGACGCCCTGACCGAGCCGCACGATGCGCACCTCGCGGTGCACGTCGCGCAGCTGCCCGTCCAGCGCATCGGCGATCAGCAGCCGGATTGAGTTGGTACCACAGTCAATTGCGCCGACCCGCGTCACGTCCACTCCCCCGGGTCGAGTATCCCCGCCATCGACGGCTCGGCCGCCAGTACCGCCACCGCCTCGTCACCGAGCGGATTCGTTCCCCGGCCCTTGGCCAGCGAGTGCGCAATCAGCACATGCAGACACTTGACCCGGTCGGGCATGCCACCGGCGGAAAACGCCGTCCCCAGTGGCTCGACGGCATCCCGCTCGGCCAGATACGACTCGTGTGCCCGTCGATAGGCGGCGGCCAGCTCGGTGTCACAGCTCAGCCGCTGCATCATCTCCCGCATCATTCCCGAAGACTCCAGCCTGCTCGCCGCGGCGGTGAGCGCCGGATGTGTCAGGTAGTACAGGGT
>NZ_JBAPPI010000605.1:0-4793 GCF_049280035.1 Mycobacterium sp.
CTTCAGGTACTCGCGGAGGCCGGCGGCATCGAAGCCGGTCTCGTCGAACTGATGAATTGAGATCGAGAATCGCACCCCATCACCGTACGGTCCGGCCGCATCGCTGGTCATCGGTAGGCTCGTTGCATGTTTTCATTCCTGCCCGACCCGCCGGGTATCGACGACGTACGTGCCTTGGCCCGCCGGGTGGATACCGCCCGCCACCACGGTGTTCCCAACGGCTGTGTGCTCGAACTCGACCTGCGGGTCGCGCCACCCGAAGCCAGCAGCCTGGATCCGCTGACGATCATCACCGGCGGCGGCCGGCCGCTGGTGTTGCGTGAAGCCGTGTCCGCACTCCACCGGGCTGCCGAGGATCCCCGCGTCGCCGGCCTGATCGCCCGCGTCGAGCTCCCCGCCGCCGCGGCCGGGCCGGTTCAGGAGTTGCGGGAAGCCGTCGCCGCATTCACTGCGGTCAAGCCGTCGCTGGCGTGGGCCGAGACTTACCCGGGAACGCTGTCCTACTACCTGGCCTCGGCGTTCGGCGAAGTGTGGATGCAGCCGTCGGGAACCGTCGGGCTGATCGGCTTCGCCACCAATGCGCTGTTTTTGCGTGACGCGCTGGAGAAGGCCGGCATTGAAGCGCAGTTCATCGCGCGCGGTGAATACAAGTCGGCAGCAAACCTTTTCACGCAAGACCGCTACACCGACGCGCATCGAGAAGCCGACACCCGGCTGCTGGAAAGCCTGCGCGCCCAGGTCTGGCAGGCGGTCGCCGACTCGCGCAGGATCGGTCACGACTCCCTCGATGCGCTGGCCGACCGCGCGCCGCTGCTACGCGAAGACGCCCTGACATCAGGGCTGATCGACCGTATCGGCTTCCGCGACGAGGCCTATGCGCGTATCGCAGAACTCGTTGGTGCCGAAGGACTTTCACCCGAGACCGGCGATGCCGACGCCGACGGCGCACCGCCTCGGCTGTATCTGAGCCGCTATGCCCGCGCGACTGGGCCGGGCGGACCCTCGTTGCCGCCGGTGCCGGGGCGCAGGTCCAAGGCGACCATCGCCGTCGTCACCCTTGCGGGTCCGATCGTCAGCGGCCGCGGCGGTCGAGGAGTATTGCCGTTCGGCAACTCCAGCGCCGGCGGCGACACTATCGCCGCGGGCCTGCGGGAGGCGGCCGCCGACGACTCGGTGTCAGCGATCGTGTTGCGGGTCGACTCCCCGGGCGGTTCGGTCAGCGCGTCGGAAACCATTTGGCGCGAGGTGAAGAAAGCACGCGATCGCGGCAAGCCGGTTGTGGCGTCGATGGGCGCGGTCGCCGCGTCCGGCGGCTATTACGTCTCGATGGGCGCCGACGCGATCGTGGCCAACCCTGGCACGATCACCGGTTCGATCGGTGTGGTGACCGGGAAGCTGGTCGCCCGGGATCTGAAGGACCGCCTGGGTGTCGGCTCGGATGCGGTGCGCACCAACGCCAATGCCGACGCGTGGTCGATCAACGCACCGTTCACTCCCGAGCAGCACGCCCACGTCGAGGCCGAGGCGGACCTGTGCTACACCGACTTCGTGCAGCGGGTCGCCGAGGGCCGCAACCTGAGTGTCGAGGCGGTAGATGCGGTCGCTCGAGGTCGGGTCTGGACCGGCGCAGATGCCCTCGAGCACGGCTTGGTCGATGAACTCGGGGGCTTAAGAACCGCGGTGCGCCGTGCAAAGGTGTTGGCGGGCTTCGACGAAGATGCCAAGGCTCGCCTTGTCGGCTATCCGGGCTCGTCGCTGTGGGACTTCATGCGGCCACGCCCGTCCTCGCAACCGGCGGCCGCGTCGTTGCCGGATGCATTGGGCGCGTTGATCAGCCAGTCGGTGGTCGGCATCATCGAGCAGGCCGAGCGGACGTTGAGCGGTGCCAGCGTGCTGTGGCTGGGGGAGTCCCGCTTCTAGCTCGCGAGTGTGCCGCTGACGTAGATGATTTCGCCCAGCGGATCGTCCTCCTCGGGGGCAGGAATCTCGAGTCCGTCGCGGTTGAGCAACTCCGCACGAGGGGTGCTGGAGACATCCCATGCCTTGGCGCGCAGGTAGTCGATGACGTGGCTGCGCTCCCCGGCGTACACCAGTGACGGCATATCGATGTCGAGCCCTTGCTCGCGAAACGGCGCAGAGATCTCGCGAACCCGGTCGGGGTCCAAATCCTTCAGGCCTGGCACGTATTCGGTGGCGATGGTGCTGCCCGGCACGCTGATAGCGCTGATGTTGTCGAACAACCGGTCCTGAGCTTCGGGCGGCAGGTAGATCAGCAGACCTTCGGCCAGCCACGCTGTGGGTGCTTCGGTGTCCAGGCCGGCAGCCCGCAGTGCCGTAGGCCAGTCGTCTCGCAGATCGATGCCGACCGTGCGGCGCTCGGCGGTAGGCCGAGCGCCGATACCGGCCAGCGTGGTCGTCTTGAACTCGATCACCTGCGGCTGATCGACCTCATAGACCACGGTTTCGGTCGGCCAAGGCAGTCGGTAGGCCCTCGAGTCCAGGCCGGACGCCAGGATCACCACTTGACGCACCCCCGCGTTGACGGCCGACAGCAGGCAGGAGTCAAAGTACTTGGTGCGCACCGCGATGCCGTTGATGATGGCCGGCACCCGGGCCGGCGGGAAGTCGACCAAGCCGTCGACCATCTTCACGAAGACTTCCAGCCCGACGGCGCGGACCAGCGGTTCGGCGAACGGATCGTTGATCAGTGGGTGCTCGGTCTTGCTCGCCATCGCGCGGCCGGCGGCGATCATCGTCGCGGTCGCGCCCACGCTGGAGGCCAGATCCCAGCTGTCGTCATGAGTGCGCGCCATGGCCGCCCTAGCCGAGCGTCGCAGCGACGTAGCTCATATTCCGGAACATAGCCATTGACTCGTCCTCTGGAAAGGTAAATCCGTTGCGCTGGTACAGCTCCGGGGCAGGATGCTCGGCCACCTGCCAGCCGTGGCCGGTCAGGTAGTCGATCACGATGCTGCGCTCGCCTTGGTAGAACAGGTCGCCCGGGTTGAGGTCGAAACCGGCACGGCGCCACCGCTCGCCGATGCGCTGCACGCTCTCCTCGGAGAAGGCATCCGGGTCGGAGATGTGCTCGGTGGCGAGCTGACTTCCCGGCGCGCTGAGCGTGGTGATGTTGTCGAACAATCGGTCTTGGGCCTCAGGCGGCAGGTACGGCAATAACCCTTCGGCACTCCACGCCGTCGGCTGGTTCACGTCGAAACCGGCTTCCCGCAGCGCTGTTGGCCAATCGTTTCGCAGGTCGATGCTGACCGTACGGCGCTCGGCGGTCGGCTCGGCGCCCAGATCGGCCAAGGTTGTGGTCTTGAAATCGATCACCTGCGGCTGGTCGATCTCGTAGACCACCGTCCCGGCCGGCCAGGGCAGCCGGTAGGCTCTGGTGTCCAGGCCAGACGCCAGGATCACCGCCTGCCGAATTCCGCCTTCGGTGGCGCCGATGAAGAAGTCGTCGAAAAACCGTGTCCGCACTGCCATTTGCTCAATCCGCGTTCTGCGGTTCAGCACCGGGTCGTCGTCCATGCTGACCTCTCCGTCGATAAGACGGACAAACGGAGCCAAGCCCACCGCACGGACCAGCGGGTCGGCGAGCGGGTCGTTGAGCAGCGGGTCGGGTCCCTGGGAGGCGATTGCGCGTGACGCGGCGACCATGGTCGCAGTCGCTCCCACGCTGGATGCCGCGTCCCAGCTATCGCCGTCGAATCTTCCGGATTGGGCGTGTGCCATATTGATGACTCCTACTTCTTGTCGGTCAGTGTGCCGCTGATGTAAAGACGGTCGGCGAACGGGAAATCGTCGTCGAGGGGCGGCAGTCCGTTGGCCGCGAACAGCTCTCGTGTGCTGCTGCCGATGATCTGCCAGCCGCAACCGGACAAGTAGGGTGCTGCTTCGTTGCGGTCGCCGAAGTAGATCAGCTCGGTCATGTCGAGGTCGAGGCCGTGCTTACGCCAGCGCTCGGAGACGGTCCGCATGTGTTCTTTCAGACGCTCGCGGAGGGTCTCATCCCGCCTCGGCATGCTTTCGGTAGCGATCCGGCTGCCCGGCGCGCTGAGCGCGGTGACGGTGTCGAGCAGCCGGTCTTGCGCCTCGGGTGGCAGGTAACCCAGCAGACCCTCGGCGCTCCATGCGGTCGGCTGGTCGGAGTCGAAACCTGCCGCGCGCAGCGCAGCCGGCCAGTCGTCGCGCAGATCGATGGCAACCGTGCGTCGGTGTGCGGTGGGCTGCGCACCCATCTCGGCCAGCGTGCGGGATTTGAATTCGACGACTTGCGGTTGATCGATCTCGTACACCATGGTGCCGTCGGGCCAGGGCAGCCGGTAGGCGCGGGAATCCAATCCAGACGCCAGGATCACCGCCTGCCTGATTCCCGCTTCGGCCGCGTCGAGAAAGAACTCGTCATAGAACCTGGTGCGGACCGCCATGTTTTCGGTCATCCGCGGCATGTTTCCCGACGAACTGTCGTTTTCGTCATGGAGGTCGGCGTGGGTCAACTCGCCGCTGACCAGCCGGACGAACAGGTCCACGCCCACGGCCCGGACCAGCGGCTCGGCGAACGGGTCGTTGATCAGCGGCCGCTCCGCCTTGCTTGCCAGAGCGCGCGACGCGGCGACCATCGTGGCGGTCACGCCAACACTCGATGCCAGATCCCAGGTGTCGTTGTCAGTGCGTGCCATCGCTATTCCTCTGCGCGGAGCCGGGTTGTTATTTAGCCAATATAACGAGCTTACCATGTCGCCGAATAGCCACTTGTGCAGGCATATTGCCGAAAACCGTGTGATAGC
>NZ_JBAPPI010000606.1:0-1558 GCF_049280035.1 Mycobacterium sp.
CGCCCGAGATGCGCTGGTAGCGCGGGACGGGCTGGTGCTGGGAGAGCTGCCGGCCGGCGCAATTGTGGGCACTTCATCGCCCCGGCGGGCGGCACAGCTTAGAGCATTGGGTCTCGGTTTGGAAATCCGCCCCCTAAGAGGCAACCTAGATACCAGGTTGAACAGGGTAAGCAGCGGTGATTTGGACGCAATCGTGGTAGCCCGGGCGGGCCTGGCCCGACTAGGGCGTCTCGACGACGTCACCGAGACGCTGGAGCCGGTGCAGGTGTTACCGGCGCCGGCTCAAGGTGCGCTCGCTGTCGAGTGCCGCGCCGGGGATGCCCGGCTGGCGGCACTGCTGGCGGAGCTCGACGACGCCGACACCCGCGCGGCCGTCACTGCCGAGCGTGCCCTGCTGGCCGAACTGGAGGCGGGTTGCTCCGCGCCAGTGGGGGCGATCGCCGAGGTGGTCGAGTCCATTGACGAGGACGACTCAAATGTCTTCGAGGAGCTGTCGCTGCGCGGCTGCGTGGCGGCGCTGGACGGATCCGACGTGATCCGCGCGTCCGGAGTAGGCAGTCCGGATCGGGCACGAGAGCTCGGGCTCTCGGTGGCCGCCGAGCTGTTCGCACTGGGCGCACGGGAACTCATGGCGACTGCGCGGTGAGACCACCCGCACGACGAAGTGACTGGGAGAGACACAGATGACGACGCGAGGGCGTAAGCCGAGGCCTGGCCGCATCATGTTCGTGGGCTCGGGTCCCGGCGACCCGGCTCTGCTGACGACGCGGGCCGCCACGGTGCTTGCGAATGCCCCCCTGGTGTTCATTGACCCTGACGTGCCCGAGCCGGTGTTGGCGCTGATCGGCAAGGACTTGCCGCCGGTGTCCGGGCCGGCCGAGCCGAGTGCACAGTCAGAGAACGGCGCCACCGAGGGGACAGCGGGGGCCGGCACCGACGAACAGCCCGCTGCGGTGGTGTCGGTCGGACCCGACATCCGCCCGGCTCTGGGCGACCCGGCCGAAGTGGCCAAAACGCTGGTCGCAGAGGCCCGCACCGGGACTGACGTGGTGCGGCTGGTTGCCGGTGATCCGCTGTCGGTCGACTCGGTGATCACCGAGGTGAACACCGTCGCCCGCACGCACCTGCACTTCGAGGTCGTGCCCGGGCTGGCCGCCAGCTCCGCGGTGCCGACCTATGCGGGGTTGCCGCTGGGCTCCTCGCACACCGTTGCCGACGTGCGCGACCCACATGTGGATTGGGCGGCTTTGGCCGCGGCGCCGGGCCCGCTGATTTTGCAGGCCACCTCGTCGCATGTGGCGGACGCGGCGCGCACGCTGATCGAGTACGGGCTCGCCGACACCACCCCGTGCGTAGTGACGTGCTCGGGTACCACCTGCGCGCAGCGCTCGGTGGAATCCACGCTGGGCGGGCTGACCGATTCGGCCGTCCAGCTCGGCCTCGACCCCGCCGCACCGGCGCCGGTCGTGGTGACGATCGGCAAGACCGTGCACAACCGGGCCAAGCTGAACTGGTGGGAGAGCCGGGCACTGTACGGCTGGACTGTGCTGGTGCCGCG
>NZ_JBAPPI010000607.1:0-3886 GCF_049280035.1 Mycobacterium sp.
CTTCTGTTACACCCAACGCGGGTGCGTGTCATTGCCGGTGCCAGCGCTCGCGGCTGGTGTCGCTCGCTCGAGTCCGAGAGATGTCGGCCTGGCGAATTGTGCTGCTACAACCAGTTAACTGCATGCGAAAAAGCTTCTAGGTTAAGCCGATTGGCTGCCTGTCGATTGCTCGGTCGATCTGGCCTGCGACATGATCGGTGCATGGCCGATATCGACTTTTCGTTGCTGGATGTGCCGCGGTCAGCGCCGGTCGACGACGCTGAGGCGTACCTACGCACCGCGATAGCCTGGCACTTCGGCGAAGATACCGGCTGCGCGTTCTGGTTACGGGCGGCGCGCACGCTGAACTTCAACCCGCTGACCGATGTCAACACGTTTGCCGATTTGCGGCTGTTCCCCAACCTGCTGAACGAGTTGCGGAATGTGCCCATCGAAGAGCTGATCCCGCGCGGGTACGGATCACCGCCCGTTCCACAGATATTCGAGTCCGGTGGCACCACAGGTGCACCCAAAAGAACTGTGCAGCTGGCTGATTGGCTCGAGCAAGTGATCCAGTGGCAAACCGAGGACTTCGCCAATGGCGGCTTTCTGCGAGGCCGTGGCTTCGTCTGCATGATGCCGAGTGGGCCGCACGGTGTTGGCTACTTTTCTCGTCTGGTCTCGCAGCGCCTCGGCTCAGTTTTTCACGCAATCGACCTGGATCCTCGCTGGGTCAAGAAGATTGCCGCCCGCCCGATCGTACAAGCCACCTCCGAGGTGTCGGCCTATGTCGACCATCTCATCGAGCAGACCGTGCACATTCTTGCGACCCAAGATGTGGCGAATCTGCACACCACTCCCCCACTGCTCGAGGCCATCGCCCGCAACGACCACGTGGCGAACCTGGTGAACGACAAGATTCGCTTCACGCTGCTCAGCGGTGCCCATGTGGACGCCGATACGCTCGACTTGCTCCGCGATATCTTCCCGAATACGGCGATCACCATGGTGTTCGGCAGCACCATGATTCTTTCGCAAGCGGTCACTCGCCGGACCGGTGACGGTGAGCCGTTCGTTTTCGATCCGCGCACACCCTATGTCGTGTTCTCGGTGGTGGACCCCGACACCGGCGACGACGTGCCCTACGGGCAACGCGGGCAGGTGGTGATGAACCATCTCAGCAAGGGCATGTTCCTGCCGAACAACCTGGAGCGCGACAGCGCGATCCGGCTGCCGGGACCCGAAGGCCAAGTTGGCGATTCGGTCAGCGAGGTACGCCCCGTTGCAGCTTTCGAAGGCGAGCCCGTCATCGAAGGCGTCTACTGATGCGCATCGATGCGCTCGGCCCCAGCGGCGCGTACCAGACCCGCAACCGCGAAGTCGTCGCGACCACCGCCGGCGCCGCGGTGGTCGAGCTCAGCATCGTGCCACCGCTATATGTCTCACGCACTATTAGCGCTCAACGCAACACCCGGCCGCTGCCCGCGGAACAACGCGAAGCCGCGTTGGCCAAAGCCGCCGACGCTTTCGCCACCGGGGTGATCGCGGGGCTGGACTTCGGCACCTACGTCGACCTGGCCAGCCGGATATCCGGGGTCCCCATCGCGGTGACCCGTTCGAGCGCCCGCGGCGTCGCCGATGCTGTCGCTTCGGCATTCGGCGTAGCGCAGCTGGCCCGACCAGAGGGCGCTGTCCCGGATTGGCGCGACAAGCGCACTCGCGACGGTGCTGCGGTCTGGGTACGGCGGGGTGATGTATTCGGCGTCCTGGCCTCTGGAAACGGCCCGGGCGTGCACGGGTTGTGGCCTCAGTCGCTCGCGCTGGGATACCGGGTGGCGGTCCGCCCGTCACGCCGCGAGCCGCTCACCGCACACCGGTTGGTTCACGCGTTGCGGGACGCCGGGTTTCGCCCGGAAGATGCCGTGTACCTGCCTACCGATCATCGCGGAGCGGACGAGATCATCCGGTCCGCCGATCTCGCCATGGTCTACGGAAGTCAAGGCGTCGTCGACATGTACGCCAACGACCCGACGGTGTTGGTCAACGGCCCGGGCCGGGCCAAGATCCTGATCACCGCCGACCACGACTGGCGGAACTACCTCGACGTCATCACCGATTCGATTGCCAACCTGGGCGGGATCGCATGCGTCAATGCCACCGCCGTGCTCTACGAGGGCGATCCCGCCCCGCTGGCCCATGCGATCGCCGACCGGCTATCGGCGATTCCGGTGCTGCCGACCGAGGATGAGCGAGCGATCCTGCCCACCCAAAACATCGACCAGGCAAAGGCTTTGGCGAACTATCTAGCAACCGCGGCGGCGGGCACCATACCGGTGCTCGGCGCCGACCAGGTGGTCGCCGCGCTGACCGACGGCTGCGCCGCCCTGCGGCCGGCCGTACACCTGATGGCCAAGCCCGACGTGGCCAAGCTGAACATAGAGTTGCCGTTCCCGTGTGTTTGGGTCTCGCCGTGGTCGCGCTCCGACGGTGTGGACCCGCTACGGCATTCGTTGGTGATCAACGCAATCACCGACGATGAAGACCTGATCGACTGTCTGCTCGCCGATTCGACCATCGCCAATGTGTACCGCGGCCACCACCCGACGTACTACGGGGCGCCCGAAATCCCGCACGACGGGTTCCTGGCCGATTTCCTCATGGGCAACAAAGGCTTTATTCGCGACTGACGCTGCGGGCCTTGCTGTTCGCCGACTATGCACGCCGCCGGCCGTAACACCGGTAGAACCTTTCCAACCGGCCGGCGGTATCGAGCGTGCGCCGTGCGCCGGTCCAAAACGGGTGCGAGTCAGACGACACGTCGACCACCGCACGTTGCTAGTCCCCTGTCCGTGCAACGCTCGGTTGGCGTGGGGTCGCAGAGGCCTCACTAGTGCAGGTTGTCGGATCGAATTGCACACGGGGCCAGGATATCTTCAATGAGGCGCCGAAGGTGCTGCTCATCCTCGTGCCCGAGGTAGAAGTCCAGCCAGCTTGCGCACCGCGCCACCAGATCGGCCGGAAGCGCCATCCGTTTGCCGGTGGTTGATGTAATTAGAGACCGGATGGCCGCGAACGTTTCGCCCACGCCGATCGCTGCATAGACCTCATTGCGTTCAACCTGGCTCAGGTCGCGCTCGCCGGCTCCAGCGAGCGTCCACGCCAAGTCGATTTCTTCACTTACCTTCACGGCTTACCTCCACTGCTTGAACCGGTTCTCGACCGTCGACAATGCGGTGTCCGGTGAAGAGCTCCGCGTCCGGTCACAAGTGTGGAAAGCGCTTCACGTAGTTGGGTGCGTCCGCGATGCAGCCTTCGACGTCCGACCAGGGCGCGATGCTGCTCGTGCGGCATCTCGCCCGAGGCTCCAGCCTCGCGCCCAGGACCGTGTTGGCGACACTGGAGGAAGACGGTCCGACTCGGCTTACCGCGCTGGCGGCCCCAAGCGGCGTTAGTCAGCCGGCGATGACTCAGTTGGTTGGGCGATTAGAGCGAGACGGCCTGGTCGTTCGACTCGTCGACCCCGACGATGCGCGTGCCACGCTGGTCGATATCACCGGCGCCGGGCGGGCATACGGGCTGAGCTGCACGAGGCCCAAAACGACCATCTGGCAGAACTGCTGGAAACGCTATCCCCCGAAGACGAGGCCACGCTGGGCTTGGCCATGCGCGTTGCCTTGCCGCTCATGCAGCGACTGACCCAGCAGGCCGCGTTGACGAATGGAGCCAGTAGGAGGTGAAGTGATGTATCGAGCGATCCCACTAAACAACGGACTCTGGCGCATCGAAGGAGTGAGGCAACGGTACTTCACCGCTGCAGCTGCCTGCTTCGCAGCTGCACAGTTTGAGCACACCCTCACCCAACACCGACAGTTCCAGCGAGCCATGAATACCTACTCCGCGCGATCGC
>NZ_JBAPPI010000608.1:0-2707 GCF_049280035.1 Mycobacterium sp.
GCCCTCCCAAATGTCCCTCTTGAAATATCCACACCATCGTCCCAAACGTTGCCGACAGCGAAAACAAGTTGAGTACCAACGCTTTAACTGGAATGACAACGCTGCCGGTCAGTCTGAACAGCAGCACGAACATGACGGCCGCGATGACGCAGAGAACCACCGGTAACCGGGCCGCGATCCTGTCGATGCTGTCCCGGTGGGTCTGCTCCGTGCCGGCGAGCCAGACTGCGTTGCCTGCGGGCCGCGGCACCGCTTTCAGGCGGTCCAGCAAGGTGTCGTAGTCGCCGCTGAATGGCGCGGCCCGGGTCTCGATCGTGAGGAGAACGTTGCCGTCGCGCGCGCCGGTCGGCCCATTGGGCGGGCCGACGGCGGCGCCGTCGGCAAAGGTTGCATCTGGCGAACTCACCCCGACGACGCCGGTTGTCCGGGATAGGACGGCGGCATAGGAGCGGATCTGCGTGGCGTTCAGGTGCCCCGCCTCGGGGATGACGACCGGGATAGCAGATTGGAGGTCGTGGTTGAAGTTCGCGCGGATCTCGTTGCCGACCTGCCGGGCAGTCGACGTCGAGGGCAAAATTCGGTCATCGGGAAAACCGAAGCGCACGTCGAGTACGGGCAGGGCGATGACGAGCAGCGGAAGTGCCGCCGCCGCAATTGCTATCGCTGGCCGCTTCATCACTATCCGTGCCCACCGATACCACCTGTTTGCTGATAGATCGTGGGGTACATGGGCTTTCGCGATTCGTTTGGCGGTGGCCATGATGGCGGCCGGCGCCACGAACAGCGACGCCAGCGCGGCAAAGACGACAACAGCAACGCTGCCGTAAGCTAACGACCGCAGTGCGTACATCGGAAAGAGCGCCATCGGCATCAGGCAGAGCCCGACGGTGGCGGCAGAGTAACCGATAGTGCGTCCCGCGGTGCACATCGTGCGCCTGATCGCCTCTTCGGATCCTGCAGCCGCGCCGAGCTCCTCACGGTAACGACTGACGATCAGCAGTGAGTAGTCGATTGCCAGCGCCAGGCCCATGCCCGCGGACAGGTTCAGCGCGAACACGGACACCTCGGTGACTTCGACCAGCAGCCGTAGGATGGCAATCGAGCCGACAATGGCCAAACAGCCTACTGCCAAAGGGATTAGCGCGGCCGCCAGGCCGCCGAAAACCCAAACCAGTACGGCCAAGATGATCGGCAGGGCGATCGCCTCGCTGACGATCAGATCGCGACGCGTCTGATCGACGACTTCGGTGTTGGTGATGCTTGCGCCACCGGCCAGCACGATGATGCCGCCATCACGGTCGCCGCTGAATCGGCGGGCGAGTTCGGCGGCGTAACCGGGTGTCTGGGCCTCACCGCCCTCGAGGCCGGCGACGATGAGCGCGGAGTGCATATCTCGGCTCGCCGCACCGGCTGCGACCGGGTCCGGCGAGTCCCACGGCGAAACCACCGTCGTGACATGGTCTGCGACCCGTAGCTGGGCGACGAGGTCGGCGATGAACGTGTGCACCGGCTGGGTGTCGATGGCCTCATGAGCGCGCACGAGCAGCGCGAGCTGACCATCGCCGACGTGGAACTTGTCCACCAGCACCTGTGTCGCCTTCGTCGAATCGGCGTTCGGGTCAGCAAATCCTCCGGTGGACAATTTGTGGGCGGCGGGCGCGCCGATGACAGCGGCTGCGACCAGCATGAGCAGCGCTGCCGCCAACACCCTTTTCCATGCTGAGGTGATGAGTCGAGCGAGCGCATCGAGCAAGGCTGGCCCCGGCGCAATGCCTTTGTTGCCTTCTCGCTTCATCCCAGCATCACCGTGGCCCCACGCGCAGGCGCATGGGTGACCCCGCGTCGACTCACCGGCTCGGGTCGCTGATCGGTTGGCTGCACCGTGCAGCTACCGAACAATGTGCCGAGCACCACCCGCATCTCGTATTCGGCGAACGCTGCGCCCAGGCATCGCCGCACGCCGCCGCCGAACGGGATCCACGTGTAGGTCCCGGCTCGCTGTTCCAGGAAACGCTCTGGCCGGAACCGCTCGGGGTTGGGGTAAATGTCCGGCCGCCGGTGCATGAGATAGATCGACGGCCACACGGTCACCCCCGCGGGCAACGACACTCCGCCGATTGCCATCGGCGCCGTGAGCTGCCGTGCAACCAGGGAGATTACCGGCCGCAGCCGCAGTGTCTCCTTGACCACAGCGTCCCGGAACTGGTACTCGCCCGCATCGATTTCCTCAGTCAGCCGGGCCTGTTGCTCGGGATGCCGGACAATCCGTTCCACGGCCCACGCAAGCGCGGTCGCCGTCGTCTCGTGCCCGGCCAACACCAGCGTGATCATCTCATCACGGATCTCGTCATCGCTCATCGGCTGGCCGTCTTCATGTCGAGCCTGCAGCAGCATCGACAGCGCGTCGCGGCGCTCGTGAAGGTTGTCGGCTCTCCGCCGGTCATCAATCTCGGCGTAGAGCAGGCGGTTGACACCGCGAAACATCTTGTGTGCGAGCCCGGCCGTCATGCGTGGGGAGACGGTGACCATCAGCACCTGGCCCAGGAGGCCGGACCCAATTGTCAGCAGCCGCACCAGTTCCGCCCGTAGCCTGATTAGCCGCTCGCCCTCGGCGAACCCGAACGCCGCGCGCAGAATGAGCTCTAACGTCAGCGCTTGCATCCGGGGATGCAGCCGCAACGGCTTTCCGCGCGGCCAGCGTTTGATC
>NZ_JBAPPI010000609.1:0-2846 GCF_049280035.1 Mycobacterium sp.
ATGTATTCCTCGCGGTCCTCGAACATCTTGACCTGGGTACCGCGGTTGAACAAGCTGCCTTCCTCTTCGTTGTCCTGTCGGGCGTCAACAATCGTCTGGATAATCGTCTCTGCCGCAGTGCGTTTCAGCACCCGCTCACCGGCGAAGTTGGCCGCGAACCGCACCCATTCAACCGGGCTCATACTCTTGACGTCGTCGGCGTAGGCGGTCAGCAACTCCTTGGCCACCAGCTGGGTCAGCACATGGTTGTCGCCTTCGAAGGTGGTGAACACATCGGTGTCGGCGCGCAGCGCGATCAACCGGTTGTCGGCCATGTAGCCGGCCCCGCCGCACGCTTCCCGGGCTTCTTGTATGGCGCGGCTGGCGTGCCAGGTGTTGGCAGCTTTCAGCCCGGCGGCCCGCGATTCCAGTTCCCGTTGCTCCTCGGCGTCGGGGGCATCTGCCGTCTGTAGATCGTGACACCCGGCCACCAGCTCGTTCTGCGCGAACTGCAGGGCATACGATCGCGCGATCAACGGGAAAAGCCGGCGCTGGTGCACCAGGTAGTCCATGATCAGCACTTCACCCTCGGCTGAGTCTTCACCGGGGGCACTGAATTGCTTGCGCTGCAACGCATACCGGGTTGCGATGTCCAACGCCACCCGTGCCGCGTTGCCTGCACTGCCGCCAACGCTGACCCGCCCGCGGATCAGGGTGCCGATCATGGTGAAGAACCGGCGGTTGGGGTTTTCGATCGGTGAGCTGTAGCTGCCGTCAGCGGCCACGTCGCCGTACTTGTTCAGCAGGTTCACCCGTGGAACCCGAACGTGGTCGAAAACGATGCGGCCATTGTCGACGCCCGGCAAGCCCCCCTTGTACTGGCAGTCCGACGTGGTCACGCCCGGCAGGTCGTTGCCGTCCGCGTCGCGGAGCGGCACCAAAAGACAATGCACACCGTGGTTGACCTGCTCGCCGTCCTCGGTGGTGATGAGTTGGGCGAATACCGCTGCGATGGTGGCGGTTTCGGCGGCGCCGCCGATGTAATCCTTACGCGCCGTCGGAGTCGCGGAGTGGATGACGAACTCCTGGGTGGCGGCGTCGTAGGTCGCGGTCGTTTCAAGGGACTGGACATCGCTGCCGTGTCCGGTCTCGGTCATCGCGAAACAGCCACGCAGTTCGAGGTTGATGATCTTTTTCACATACGCCTCGTGATGGCGTTCGGTGCCAAGATTCTCGACGGCACCGCCGAACAGGCCCCACTGCACGCCCGCCTTGACCATCAAGGACAGGTCCGACATTGCGAGCATCTCGATCATCGTGATCGCCGCCCCGACGTTGCCGTTTCCGCCGTGCTCTTTGCGGAAGCCGTCGTCGGCTGCACCGGCGGCGGCCATGATCTTCATTTGTTCCGCCACCTTGGTGCGGGCGATCACCGTGTTCGGCGTGTAGTGCGGACGGAAGACCTCGTCGGTCAACCGCTGCCGCATCTGGTTCTTCACGTCGCGCCAGCGTCCGTCCAGCGTGTTGCGCAGGTGTTCCGCAGTGGTGGTCATATCCGACGGTAACCTGCCGCTCGCATCGCCGGGGTAAGCTCCGCGACGTCAGTCGACACTTTGGCGACCGGCAGCCGAATGAACGGCGCGTTAACGCAAGGTGGCTATCATCTGTCGGTCGGTCGCGGCCATGCGGCCAAGGGAAGGTATGCCATGGGCAAGGTTTCCCGCGCCTTCAGCAAGCGGGGCGCGGTGGATGTCGAGGCTGTTGAGGCTGCGCTGCGGCCGAAATTCGCCCTGGCTGCCGGATCGGAACGTACCGTCTCACACACCTGGCTGGACACCTTCGATTGGCGGCTGCACTCGGCGGGGATATCCCTTGAGTATCTCGACGACGGTCCACTGATCCTGCAGTTCCCGGATGGCAGCCGGTTGCAAGGACCTCGGCCCAGGAAGTGGCCGGCACTCCTACACGATCTGCCGGCCGGGCGGCTGCGCGACGCGCTGGCCCCGATTGTTGCTTTGCGGGCATTGCTGCCGGTCGTCACCGTGCAGCGTGCCGTGCGGGAGAGCCGGGTGCTCAACGCCGACGAAAAAACCGTTGCCCGGCTGCTGACCGAAAGCGCTGACGACGGCACCAGCCAGCTGCAGGTCCAGCCGTTGCGCGGCTACGACGTGGACGGCGATCGGATTGCCCGCCTGGTGGGCGGCGTCGATGGGCTCGCCGCGGCGACAACGACGCCCTACGACGACGCGCTTGCGCTTGCCACTCGCAGTCCCAACGACCGTGAGCAGGATGTGATGGTGCAGCTGCGTCCGGAAACGCCTGCACCCGTGGCCATTGCGAGCATGCTCGCGCAGTTCGCAGCGGTCATCGACGACAACGTGGCAGGCACGATTGCGGCGATTGACACCGAATTCCTGCACGACCTGCGGGTGGCGGTGCGGCGCACCCGCTCGATTCTCAAGCTCGCCGGCGATGTGCTGCCCGCGAACATGGCCGAGCAGTTCCAGCCCGAGTTCAAGTGGATAGGTGATCTGACCACGCCGGTGCGCGACCTGGACGTCTACCTGCTCGAGCTCGACAACATGGCCGCCAGACTGGCGTCGGCCGATCCACGCGACCTCGACCCGTTCCGGTCGTTCTTGGTTCGGCATCGCGCTGTCGAGCGCCGCCGCCTGGTGCGCGGCCTGCGGTCCCGGCGCTTCGAGCAAGTGATGAGCGGCTGGCGCGCACCGCTGGCGCAGCTGACCCCGGACGCCAACGGCGGGCCGGCGGCCGCGGCGCTGGCCCGCCAACGTATCGACCGGGCGTTCCGGAGGGTCGTGCGACGCGGCAAACGGATCACGGCCGACTCGCCGAGCGAGCAGGTG
>NZ_JBAPPI010000610.1:0-1841 GCF_049280035.1 Mycobacterium sp.
GCGGTGTGCTGGCGCAGGCCGGCCAGCGCCCCGCCGGCACCGGACGCCGACGCGGGCATCTTCGGGTGTTGCCCGACCCCACCGACTGACAACGCTGCAACGCTAGATCTGATTGTCGGGCTCGCCCCCTCGCCGCTTCGCGGCTGGGGGTTCCCCCACAGCGGACCAGTGCCGGTCCGCATCGTCACCCGACTAGGCTGACGGCGGAACGTCCCCGTCGTCAGGAGCCTTTGATGTCTCGGTCCGCCGCGGCTGTGAACCGTGTGATCAAGGCATACGACGTGCGGGGTCTGGTCGGTGCGGAGATCGACGAGTCGCTGGTCACCGACGTCGGCGCTGCGTTCGCCAGGTTGATGCGTGACCAGGATGCGCGGCAAGTCGTCATCGGCTACGACATGCGCGACAGTTCGCCGTCGCTGGCCGCCGCCTTCGGTGCGGGGGTCACCGCTCAGGGTCTCGACGTAGTCCGCATCGGCTTGGCGTCGACCGACCAACTCTATTTCGCCTCCGGGCTGCTGGACTGCCCTGGTGCGATGTTTACCGCGAGCCATAACCCGGCCGCCTACAACGGCATCAAGATGTGCCGTGCGGGGGCCAAACCCGTCGGCGCCGAGACCGGGTTGACCGCGATCCGCGACGACCTGGTCGCCGGCGTTCCGGCTTACCACGGGCCGCCCGGTTCCGTCGGCGACAAAGACGTGCTGGCCGACTACGGAGCCTTCCTGCGCTCGTTGGTGAACACCGGCCTGCTGCGCCAGCTGCGGGTGGCCGTCGATGCGGGCAACGGGATGGCCGGCCACACCGCGCCGGCGGTTCTTGGTCCGATCGGGTCGATCACGCTGTTGCCGTTGTACTTCGAGCTCGACGGTTCGTTCCCCAACCACGAGGCCAACCCGCTGGAGCCGGCGAACCTGGCCGACCTGCAGAAATACGTCGGCGCGGTCGGTGCCGATATAGGCCTGGCCTTCGACGGCGACGCCGACCGGTGTTTTGTGGTCGACGAGCGCGGCCGGCCGGTGGCGCCGTCGACGGTGACCGCTCTGGTCGCTGCCCGCGAGCTCGGCCGGGAAATCGGCGCGACCGTGATTCATAACCTGATCACGTCGCGCGCGGTGCCGGAGTTAGTGGTTGAGCGCGGCGGCACGCCGGTGCGATCACGGGTCGGGCACTCTTACATCAAGACGCTGATGGCCGACACCGGTGCGATTTTCGGCGGTGAACACTCGGCGCACTATTACTTCCGCGACTTCTGGGGCGCCGATTCCGGGATGCTGGCCGCGCTACACGTGCTGGCCGCGCTGGGCGAGCAGCAGCGGCCGCTGTCGGAGTTGACCGCCGACTACCAGCGCTACGAGTCATCCGGCGAGATCAACTTCACCGTCTCCGACGCAGCCTCCTGTGTCGAAGCGGTGCTGAAATCCTTTGGCGGCCGAATTCAATCCATCGATCATCTGGACGGGGTGACGGTGGACCTCGGTGCGGGCAGCTGGTTCAACCTGCGCAGCTCCAACACCGAGCCGCTGTTGCGGCTGAACGTGGAAGGACGTTGCGTCGAAGACGTCGAAGCGGTGGTCGCGCAGGTTGCCGGCGAAATTCGCCAACAGGTCAGTGCGCAGGCCGTGACGTGAACGCGACCCAGGCCACGATCGACCTCGACGACACCGAAGGCCTGCTGGCCGCCGATCGCGACGGGCTGTTGCGGGCGGCGTCGACGGCCGGTGCACAGGTCCGCGCGGCCGCGGCCGCGCTGGACGAGGGTGCGCTGGACGCAGTGCGCGGCGATGACCGTCCGCGCACAGTGATCTGGGTTGCCGGGCGCGGCGTCGCGGAGACCGCAGGCG
>NZ_JBAPPI010000611.1:0-12344 GCF_049280035.1 Mycobacterium sp.
GGGGCCCAGCGGGTCCACCCGCCGGCCGGCGCGATGCCGGTGACCGTGCGTGCCCGGCCGCGACGTTCCAGCTCGAAGGCGACCCATCCGCCCAGGGAGTTGCCGACGATGTGGCAGGTATCCCAGCCCAGCTGGTCGAGTTGCCGCTCGACATGATCGGCCAACACCGACGAGCTCAGCAACCAGGTGCCGGCTGACGGGCCACCGTTGTGGCCGGCCATTGTCGGGGCGAACACCTCGTAGCGGCCGGTGTCGGCCAATTGCGGCGCCACCTTCTGCCACACCAGCTGCGAAATCAAAAAGGGGTGCAGCAACAGGACGGGTTCGCCGGACCCGAGATGGATAGGCGCGCGAGTCGAGGAGCCGAGCAGACGCATGAAGCCGACATTAAGGTGATACCGCTGGTACCGCAAGCATGCGGCATGCGGGCCGCTGCCCACGTGAAAAGATCGAGTCACCATGAGCACCACGCCAGCGACGATGCAGTGGGGGCACCCCCAGCCGCGTAGCGGCGAGGGGGACGAAGCGATGAAGAGGAGCGGCGTCAATGAATAACGCCGGATCCCGCCGGGTCTTCTCCGGCGTGCAGCCCACCTCCGACTCCATGCACCTCGGAAATGCGCTGGGCGCCGTCACCCAGTGGGCCCAGTTACAGGACGACTACGACGCGTTCTTCTGTGTCGTCGACCTGCATGCCATCACCGTCCCGCAGGACCCCGAAGTGTTGCGGCGCCGCACTCTGGTCACCACTGCGCAGTACCTGGCGTTGGGTATCGACCCCGGCCGCAGCACGATCTTCGTGCAGAGCCACGTTCCCGCGCACACCCAGCTGGCATGGGTCTTGGGCTGTTTCACCGGTTTCGGTCAGGCTTCGCGGATGACGCAGTTCAAGGACAAGTCGCTACGTCAGGGCAGCGACGCGACCACGGTTGGCTTGTTCACCTACCCGGTGCTGCAGGCCGCCGACGTGCTGGCGTACGACGCCGAACTGGTGCCGGTCGGCGAAGACCAGCGTCAGCATCTGGAGCTGGCCCGCGATGTCGCACAGCGGTTCAACAGCCGGTTCCCGGACACGTTCGTGGTGCCCGAGTTACTGATCCCCAAGGTCACCGCCAAGATCTACGATCTGCAAGACCCGTCGTCGAAGATGAGCAAGTCGGCCGGCACCGATGCCGGGCTGATCAGTCTGCTCGACGCTCCAGCCTTGTCCGCCAAGAAGATTCGCTCCGCTGTGACAGACAGCGAACGCGAGATCCGATACGACCCGGACACCAAACCCGGTGTGTCGAACTTGCTGAGCATTCAGTCCGCGGTTACTGGTGTCGAAATCGACGCGCTGGTGCGGGGTTACGACGGGCGCGGCTACGGCGACCTGAAGAAGGACACCGCTGAGGCGGTCGTCGAATTCGTAACCCCGATCAAAGCCCGGGTCGACGAATTACTCTCGGATCCAGCTGAATTGGAGGCCATCCTGGCTGCGGGCGCGGTGCGGGCCGAGGACGTAGCCGCAAAAACGGTCGACCGGGTCTACGACCGACTCGGGTTCCTGCCGAAACGTCCCTAGCGGGTTGTCATGAGTGAGCCGGCCAAACCAGGAATCCTGGATCGGCTGCGGGCGCGGTTCGGTTGGTTCGACCACGCGGTGCGGGCCAATGACCGATTCGAAGAATCGAAGGGCAACTTCTTCGCGGCTGGGCTGACCTACTACACGATCTTCGCGTTGTTCCCGTTGCTGATGGTCAGTTTCAGCGTCGGCGGATTCATGCTGTCTCGTCGGCCCGATGTGCTCAGCGGTATCGACAACAAAGTCAAGTCCGCGGTGCCCGGCGCGCTGGGGAATCAATTGTTGGACCTGATGAATTCGGCGATCAATTCGCGGGCGTCGGTCGGCGTGATCGGTTTGGCTGCCGCGGCATGGGTTGGCCTGAACTGGATGGCCAATCTTCGGGTGGCGCTGAGCGAAATGTGGAGACAGGGCGAGGGTTCGCGCGGATACATCCGGACCAAGTTCTCCGACTTGGCGGCGATCGTGGCGTCGTTCGTGGCGATCCTCGCCACCCTGGCGCTGAGCGCACTCGCCGACGCGGCGCCGATGGGCACGGTGTTGGGGTGGTTGGGTATTCACAACGCGCCAGTGCTCGACGCGATCCTTCGCGGTGTGTCGATACTGGTGTCAGTGCTGTTGTCGTGGTTGGTATTCAGCTTGGTGATCGCCCGATTGCCCAGGGAGCCGGTCAACTTCGCCAGCTCGATTCGGGCGGCTTTGATCGCGGCAGTTGGCTTTGAACTGTTCAAGTTGGTCGGCTCGATCTACCTGAAGTCCGTCTTGCGCAGCCCGGCGGGCGCGACATTCGGGCCGGTGCTCGGCTTAATGGTGTTCGCGTACATCACCGCGCGACTGCTGCTATTCGCCACCGCGTGGGCGGCGACGTCAACGGAAAGTTCGCCCGTGGCGTCGGTGGAACCGCCGGCGCCCGCGGTCATCACCACCCGCGTGCAGCGCAGCGATGGTCTCAAAACGCGACAGGCGTTGACCGCTGCGGCAGTGGGCGCCGTTGGGGCACTTGGTCTTTCTCGACTGCTCCGACGCAATAGAGAATAGTTTCGGGTTCGCGCTCGTCTCTTTACCGAAACGATTTGGGCACGACGGGGTGCGTCGGCGCTCGGGCGTGTCACCCTCATGGGCACGAATAGTTGCTCTACGCAAAGGCGGGTAGGCGATGTCGACACCAAACCTCTTCAACCGATTGGCAGCAGAGACGATCGGCACCTTCTGGCTGGTGCTCGGCGGCTGCGGCAGCGCGATCTTCTCGGCGAAGGCCCACTCCGGCCACTATCCGCTGGGTATTGGCTATCTGGGCGTATCCCTCGCTTTCGGTCTGACCGTGCTGACCGGCGTATACGCGTTCGGAGCCATTTCCGGCGGACATTTCAACCCCGCTGTCACGCTCGGTGCAGCATTGGCCCGCCGCGTGGAGTGGAAAGTCCTGCCCGCGTACTGGATTGTCCAGGTGATCGGCGGCTTGCTGGCGGGAGTGGTGATCTACTACATCGCCACCGGCAAGGCCGGATTCAGCGCCACCGGGAACATGGCGGCCAACGGCTATGGCGAACACTCACCCGGGTATTACTCACTCGGCGCGGTGATTCTCGCCGAGGTTGTCTTGACCGCAATGTTCCTGTTCGTGATCCTCGGCTCGACCGATGACCGGTCGCCGAAGGGCTTCGCCGGCGTGTCCATCGGGTTCGCATTGGCGCTGACCAACCTGGTGGCGATCCCGATCTCTAACGCGTCGATCAACCCGGCCCGTTCTACCGCCGTCGCATTTTTCAACGGCGACGGAGCTCCCGCGCAGCTGTGGGTGTTCTGGCTCGCGCCGTTGATCGGCGGGGCGATCGCCGGCATCGCGTATCCGTTCCTGTTCGGCCGGGCCGAGGAGAAGGCGGAGGGCGACGTCGTCTAGTCGCCGGTCAGGTAGCGCTGCACCGTCGGCCCGATCCAACCGACCAAGTCCTCGACAGCGGTGGACGCGATCGGCTCGAGCTTGAGCTGGTAACGCGCAAACGCCAACCCGGCTAAGTGGCTGGCCACCAGTTCGACACGTAATTCGGCATCGGTGACCCCGAACTCCGTAGCGATCCGCTGGGCAACTGGTCCGGCCATGGTGTCGTGCAACACCTTTCGGGCCTGGGGCTGGATAGCCGCCGACCGCCACAGCGTCAGGAACGGCTCGAAGACGCCGTCTTCGTCCCAGTGCTCGAGGAAGCGGCGCACCAGGCGCTCGCCGACCTGGTCGGGACCCTCGTCGAGCAGGGTGGCCAACTGGTGCAACGGGTGCTCGGGACCGGTCAGCGTCGATGCGCTGAACAAGCCTTCCTTGCTGCCGAAAAAGTAATAGACCATCGCGACATCCACACTGGCGTCCGCGGCAATCGCGCGGACGGTGGCGCGTTCGTACCCGTCGCGCATGAAACGTTCGCGGGCGACGTCGATGATCCGCTGCCGGCTCTGCTGGCCGGTCCGCCACCGACCGGGACGCCGGGCCTCTGACATGCACAGCAGCATACTTCAACGTACGTTGACGTTAAGGCGCCGGGCGGCGTATCGTCGTTCTTTAACGAGGGTTGAAGTATCGGAGAGGAAGGAGCTCGAGATGGTTGCGGAGACGCGTGAACGACGGCTGTGGTGGCGGCATCTGATCTCGGTTCTGATCGCCCCGGTCACCATGACGCTGCTGGTACCGGCGTCGATCGTGGGCTGGTCTAACCTGCACATGCCGGATCTGGACTCACCGCGCAATGCCGGACTGGTGACGGTCGGCAGCCTGCTGATCGCCGCCGGGCTGAGCCTGCTGGTCTGGACCGTGCTGCTCTTCGACCGAGAGGGCAAGGGAACGCTTGGCGTGGGCAAGGTGCTCGGCGAACCGGTCCACCTCGTCGTCCAGGGCCCGTACCGGCATGTGCGCAACCCGATGATCAGCGGCGTGCTCGCCATCCTGCTCGGCGAGGCGGCTGTTGCGGCGTCGGGTTGGCTGCTGCTGTGGTTTGCGATCTTCTTCGTCTGCCTTGCGACTTTCATCCGGTTCTGGGAAGAACCTCACCTCGTTCAGCGCTATGGCAGCGACTACGTCAACTACCGGCAAAACGTGCCGGCCTGGATTCCCCGAATCTCGGCCTGGACGCCGAGCGCATAAGAGCTAACCGCCTACCAGCCATTCGCCATCGGACATCACGCCGGTAACCCGTAGATCCCGGTCCAGCACAACAAGATTGGCGTCGGTGCCGGTGCGCAAGCTGCCGACATTGTCGAGGCCGAGCGCCCGGGCCGGCGTCGTCGAGGCCATCCGCACTGCAGCGGCCAGCGCCGCGTCGCGGTCTGAGCCGAGACCGGCCGCGGCGCGGAAGAGCTGATCCGTCGTCGCGGTGCTTCCGGCGATCGTCGAAGTTCCACGCACGCGTGCGACCTGCTCGACGACATCGATCTGCACCGTCCCGAGCTGAAATTCGCCGTCGCCCAATCCCGCGGCCGCGGTGGCGTCGGTGACCAACGCCACCCGGTCGGCTCCCGCCGCCTCGATCACCGCTCGTTGCATTGCGGGGTGGACGTGCACACCGTCGGCAATCAACTCGACGATCACCCGGGCATCCTCCAACAACGCGAGCGCCGGGCCCGGCTCGCGGTGATGCACAGGGCGCATCGCGTTGAATAGGTGGGTGCCGACCGTCGCGCCGAGCTCGACGGCATGGCGGGTCTGCTCGTAAGTGGCATCCGTATGCCCAACGGCGACAACCACTCCGGCATCGACGAAGCGGGAAATCGCATCGTCGCTTCCGGTGCGTTCCGGCGCCAGGGTGACCATCCGGATCGCGCTGCCTCCCACGGTCAACAGGGTGTCGATCTCAGCGCGTTCCGGGTCGCGCAGTTGCTGAGGATCGTGCGCCCCGCAGCGCGCAGCGCTCAACCATGGTCCCTCCAAATGGATGCCGGCGACGACGCCCGCGCGGGTCGAATCGGCGAGCGTCCGTATCGCCGTGAGCAGGTCGGCGGGCGACGCTGTGACCATGCTGGCCAGCGTGGTGGTGGTGCCGTGTCTGCGGTGAAACATGGCTGCGCGCAGGATATCTGCTTCATCGCCGTCGGTGTATGACGCGCCACCGCCGCCGTGCGCATGGATGTCGACGAACCCGGGGACCACCAGCGCATCGGGCATATCTACATCGGCCGGCCGCGGCGGCCGACCCGACTCGCAGCCCACGATTCGCCCGCCCGAGGTTTCCACCCAACCCGGGCGGCAGAGGCCGTGTTCCAGTACGACAGTGCCAGCGGAGATCAGCGGCATGTCGGCACATCCGTTGCTGTGCTGGGCAACCCTGCGGTCGTTACCAGCTCCTGTTGCCGTGTCGTCAGACCGAACTCGTCGGTGATGAACAGCAGCGCACCCGCGATGTTGGACAGGTCGTAGCCGTAGACGCCCAGACTTGCTGCGGAGACACCGATTAGCCATCCGCGCCGCCGGGACATAACGACATTATCGACCCTGCGCACTAGCTTGGGGTGAACTGGCTCAAGTCGTAGATGCCGAGGCTCTTTTCGATATCGGCGACGTTGTCGACTACCCCTTCGAAGCCTCGCTGGCCGAAGCGCCGATGCTCTTCGTCTTCGAAGGTGTCGGCAAGGTCGCGAAACTGCGTCGCGGGCACAACGTCGCGCAGCGCCGTGAAAACGACGGTGTCTTCGCGTGCCTCATGCGGCTCGTACATCCGGATGAACGCCGCCATGTCCTGAATCAGGGCCTCGCGCGCGGGCTTACCGGTAGCCGCTGCTGCCGTAGTGGCGGCGAGCACCCGATCGGTCAGGGAGCGTCCACGCTGGTGTTGTGTGCGCAACACGGCGGTGGTGTCGGTCAATTTGTTGGCCTGCTCCAGTCTTGGAAAGACATACTGTTCTTCGAGATGCTCGTGGTAGTCCTCGATGAAACTTCGAATAATCCCCGCGCTCGCGTTGAGCGCTTGAACGGGAGTTTCATCGCCGCCCTGCAGGCGGCGGATTCCTTCTCGATAGATCAGCAATACGCGCTTGAGCACTCCATGTTCACGCATTAGGTCTTCGGGTGGGGTGACCGATACTTCCTCTTCGGCGGGTGCGCCGGACTGGCCCGTTTTGGGCTGCGGGCTGCCGCATGCCGAGACGGCAACCACACCGGCAGCCGATATCGAGATCCCGAGGAGTTGACGTCGGCCTACGGCGGTCGACGGTCGCTGCTCCGTCACGTGGTCACACACCTGCCTTTCGCAACGCTGTCTCGCACCGTAATCGACGCTCGTAACTACGTGCAGCAGCTGGGGTCCAGCGCCGTGCAAAGCGCTTGTAACGCATCCGAGCGCACCCGGTGAAATACATTCATCCCGCGGCGATCTGATACCACCAGGCCTGCCTTACGCAGCTGGGTCAGATGATGACTGACCGTGGACTCACTCAAGTCGAGAATCGCCGCTAGCTCTCCGGAAATCTCCTCACCGGCGGAGCAACTGAACAGATGGGACACGATCTTGACCCGCACCGGATCGGCCAGGGCCTTCAAACGCAACGCAATCTGCAACGCATCGGCGTCACTCATCGGTCCGGCGGCCACCGGGGCGCAACACACCGGCGCGGTCGTATCGATTACCGGCAACGCTTTGGGCATCACACCATCCTGCCACACGCATTGACATATATCGAAAAGGTCGGCATGCTTGGCCTCGGTAGTAGTTCGATATATGTCTCACAAGCGGGAGGTTCGCTGCTATGTCGCGGGTTCAGCTGGCGCTCAACGTTGAGAATCTCGATCAGGCAATCATGTTCTACTCCAAGCTGTTTCACGCCGAACCAGCCAAACGCAAGCCTGGCTACGCGAACTTTGCTATTGCTGATCCACCGCTGAAGCTGGTGTTGCTGGAGAACCCTGGCCAGGGTGGGACGCTGAATCATCTCGGGGTCGAGGTCGAATCCAGCGAGGTCGTGCATGCCGAGATCGCTCGCCTGACCGACGCTGGGATGTTCACGGAAGAGGAAGTCGGCACCACCTGCTGCTTTGCGACGCAGGACAAGGTTTGGGTCACCGGCCCCAGCGGCGAGCGCTGGGAGGTCTATACCGTGCTCGCCCACTCCGACACCTTTGGCCCCGGCCCCGGCCAGCCTGAGACCAACGATTGCGGGCCGGGTGCCAGCGGCAGTAGCACGGCCGATGCCGCGGCGGCAACGCCGTGTTGCTCATAGCCGACTGCGCTTCAGTGAACGGAAACCAATCAATGACAGAGGCCGCCGCCGAAACCGCCACGGTGACACGGCTTCCCGCACTGGATCGGCTGTTACCGGTTTGGATCGCGATCGCCATGGCCGCCGGGCTGCTGCTGGGACGCTGGGTGCCCGGCTTCAACGCTGCCCTGCAGAGAGTGCAGATCGACGGGATCTCGCTGCCCATCGCACTGGGACTGCTAATCATGATGTATCCAGTACTGGCCAAGGTCCGCTACGACCGGCTCGACACCGTCACCGGAGACCGCCGACTCCTGGTCAGTTCGTTGCTGCTGAACTGGGTGCTCGGCCCGGCGGTGATGTTCACACTGGCCTGGCTGATGCTGGCCGATCTGCCGGAATACCGCACCGGGCTGATCATCGTTGGCCTGGCCCGCTGCATAGCCATGGTCATCATTTGGAACGACCTGGCCGGCGGGGACCGCGAAGCCGCCGCCGTCCTGGTCGCGTTGAACTCGATCTTCCAAGTCCTCATGTTCGCCGCGCTGGGCTGGTTCTACCTCTCGGTGCTTCCCGGCTGGCTGCACCTACCGCAAACAACCATCTCCACCTCGCCTTGGCAGATCGCCAAATCCGTGCTGATCTTCCTAGGCATTCCCCTACTCGCTGGATACCTGTCCCGCCGGTGGGGCGAAAAAGCCAAGGGCCGCAGCTGGTATGAGACTCGCTACCTGCCCGCAATTGGGCCCTGGGCACTGTATGGGCTGCTGTTCACTATCGTGATCCTGTTCGCTCTCCAAGGCCACCAGATCACAACTCAGCCATGGGATGTCGCCCGCATTGCACTACCACTTTTGGCCTACTTCGCCGTTATGTGGATCGGCGGATACGTGCTGGGTGCCGCACTCGGCTTGGGATATGAACGCACCACGACCCTGGCGTTCACTGCTGCTGGCAACAACTTCGAACTGGCCATCGCCGTGGCGATCGCTACTTACGGCGCCGCCTCCGGCCAGGCCCTGGCCGGCGTCGTTGGGCCACTCATCGAAGTGCCTGTGCTCGTCGCACTGGTCTACATCTCCCTCGCCCTGCGACCGCGCCTATTCCCCGGACCAACGGTCGTCAATTCCGTTGCGAGCGTTCACCGATGAGCGGCACACCGCGCGTCCTGTTCGTCTGCGTGCATAACGCCGGCCGCTCCCAAATGGCCGCCGCGCTGCTAACCCACCTTGCCGGTGACCGAATCGAAGTCCGCTCGGGGGGAACCGAACCCGCCGACCAGATCAACCCGACCGCCGTCACGGCGATGGCCGAACTCGGTATCAATATCACCGCAGAGGTCCCCAAAGTCGTGACCCCCGACGCGGTGGAAGCCAGCGACGTCGTGATCACCATGGGCTGCGGCGACACCTGCCCCTACTATCCCGGAGTGTCCTACCGCGATTGGAAACTTGACGACCCGGCAGGCAAACCGCTCGACACCGTTCGCACCATCCGTGATGACATCGCCGAACGCGTCCGCGCACTTATCGCCGAACTTCTCCCGACCACCACCACGGCATAACCACCGCACACCTGCTCAGGCGGCGAGCTTAGTTCTGCGGCCGGCAATTCATCGAGCGAGCAGCGATGATCAACCCGAGCACGATGACGGTACCGATCACCGCCACGCCGACTCGTACCGGCAGCGCGTCGGCGGCCGGCACGATCGCGGCGGCGTTCGTCGCGGCACCCGGAGCGGCGTCACCGCCGGTGGCGGATTTGGCGGTTGCCAACGACGGGTCGGGTTCGATCAGTGTTCCCACCCGGGTGCCCGGCGCGGTCGCGAAGCCGTAATCCAGCAGATGAGCGGCCTGCTCCCACGGCGCAATCGGCTGACGGGTGCCGTGCAACAGCACTGCCATCAGCCGGCGCCCGTCGCGGTTAGCCGCGCCCACGAACGTCTGGCCCGCGTCGTCGGTGTAGCCGGTCTTGCCGCCCAGCGCGCCCGGATAGTGGTAGAGCAGCTGGTTGTCGTTTTCCAGCTGATAGCCGGGATGGTCGGTGTGTCCGGGGAAATCGAACGTCCGGGTATTGACGATGTCAGCGAAAGTTGGATTCTGCCAGGCATATCGGTAGAACAGCCCGATGTCGTACGCCGATGTGCTCATGCCGGGTCCGTCCAACCCCGACGGCGTCGCGGCGCGGGTGTCGCGGCCGCCGAGCTTGCCGGCCAGCGTGTTGATCTTTTCCAACGCGCCTTGCATGCCGCCCAGTTGCGTCGCCAGCGCGTGCGCCGCGTCGTTGCCGGAGTGCATCAGCAGCCCGTGTAGCAACTGGTTGACGGTGTAGGTGCCACCCGGGGCAACGCCGACCCGGGTGCCCTCCGCGCCGGCATCCTCAGGCGTGCCGTCGACGGTCTTGTTGAGGTTGAGCTCGCGCAGCGATGCCATCGCGACGAGCACCTTGATGACGCTGGCCGGGCGGTGGCGGCCGTGCGGGTCGCGGGCCGCGATGATCGCGCCGCTGTCCAGGTCGGCCACCACCCAGGCCTCGGCGGAGATGTCGCCGGGTACCGGCGGGGTGTCGGCTGCGGTGACCACACCGCAGCCGCCCAGCGCGTTACCGCCGATCGGCGAGGCGGGCACCGGCAACGGAAGGGGAGGATCGCCGGCCTGCGGGACCTCCGACGAGTCCACCGCCGGCGGGGTGGACACCTTGTACGGACAAGCGTCGTGCCCAGGACCGGCTCCAGCATTGGGCTCGGCGCCCGCGATCGGCATGCCGAGGGCCGCCGGCGCCGAGACCATGAAAGCCGCCGTCACCAGGCATGACGCATAGCGTAAGGAAGGCCGCAGATGAGGCATCGTCTGTGCAGAGTAGGCGATCGGCGGCCCGATTTCCAAGAGCCGCGCTGTGGCTGGTGTTGCAGAAGTTACAAATCCAGGTAACAGACGCCGGCGCCGCCGATGCGGCCCAGCCACAGCCGTCCGGGCGTTTCCACCACTCCGGTGGCCAGGCCGAAGTCCGGATGCTGGGTGCGAAGCTGGGTTACGACGTGGCCGTCGTCGGGATCGAATGCGATCACCCACGCGAGAGGCTTCGGGTTTGGCAGCCAGCGGTACGGAAGCCGCCACAACAGCGAGCGGATAGCCGGCGCGCGCGGGCCCAGCCATTCGCTGAGCCGGTTGCGCTCGGAGACCATGGCGACCCAGATCCTGCCGTCGCGGCCGGTGGCGATGTTGTCGGGGTATCCGGGCAGATCGGTGACCAACGGAGTGATCGAGCCGGCCCGGCTTCCGGTGAGCCAATATTTGGACACCCGGCAGCCGGTCGTCTCGGCGAACACCACGGCCGACTCGTCGGCGGTCAGCGTCACGCCGTTGGCGAACTGTAGACCCGACGCCAGGAAGCTCACCGCGCCGTCGGGATCATGCCGGAACAGCGAGCCGGTGGCGCGTCCCTCGACAACTGCGCCTTTGTAGTATTCGTAGTGAAACCGGCTAGTGGATTCGGTGAAAAAGATTGTGCCATCTGATGATTCGACGACATTGGAGCAGAACGTCAGCGCCCGCCCGGCCACCTCGGCGACCAACGTCTCCAGCGAGTCGGTGGCAGGGTCGTATCGCAGCAGGCCGCGGTGGCTGTCGCAGATCAGCAGGCGGCCGTCGCGGGCGACCGCCAAGCCCAGCGGTCGACCGCCGGTGTTGGTGATCACCCGGCTCGAGCTGCCGTCGGGGGTGATCCGGATGATGCGCCCGTCGTCGACGCCGGTCCAGATATTGCCGTCGGCATCGGCGACGACGTCCTCAGGTGCGATTCCGGGTACCTCGACTACATGCAGCGTCGCGGTGAGGTCCGGTTCGGGCAATGGCCGTGATGGCGGTGGCTGCCACCGGATCGGGTCGATGCCCGGCTTCGTCATGACGCCGCTCCTCCTCATCGCTTCGTCCCCCTCGCCGCTACGCGGCTGGGGGTGCCCCCACTGCATCGTCGCGGCGTGCTCATAGGCGACTCCCAACATCTGTCAGCACGCTGCGCAGGATGGTTTCGATGGTGTCGAACTCGGCTTGGCCGCTGATCAGCGGTGGCGCCAACTGGATGACGGAATCGCCGCGGTCGTCGGTGCGGCAATACAGCCCGGCTTCAAAGAGGGCCGATGACACATGGCCGAGCAACGCCTGGCGCTCGGTGTCGATAAAGGTTTGCTTGGTCGCCTTGTCCTTGACCAGTTCCACGCCGTAGAAGTACCCCTCGCCGCGCACATCGCCGACGATTGGCAAGTCGTACAGCTTTTCCAGGGTGGCGCGGAACGCCGGGGCGTGGCTTTTGACGTGGTCGTTGAGACCCTCACGCTCGAAGATGTCGAGGTTGGCCAGCCCGACGGCGGCCGACACCGGGTGGCCGCCAAATGTATAGCCGTGCGGGAACATCGTGCTGCCGTCGTTGAACGGCTCGAACAACCGCTCGCTGGCGATCATCGCGCCGATCGGCGAGTAACCCGACGTCATCCCCTTGGCGCAGGTGATCATGTCGGGCACGTAGCCGAAGTCGTCACAGGCAAACATGGACCCGATCCGGCCGAACGCGCAGATCACCTCGTCGGAGACCAGCAGCACGTCGTACT
>NZ_JBAPPI010000612.1:0-4879 GCF_049280035.1 Mycobacterium sp.
CCAGCGACCGGGCCAGACCGGCGCGCTTGCGCATACCACCGGAGATCTCACCGGGGAACTTCTTCTCATCCCCGCCCAGCCCCACCATCTCCAGCTTCTCCATGACGACGTCACGGATCTCGCCTTCCTTCTTCTTGGTGTGCTCGCGCAACGGGAACGCGGTGTTGTCATACAGGTTCATCGACCCGAACAGGGCGCCGTCCTGAAACATCACCCCGAACAGCGTGCGGATGTCGTACAACTCCTTGGCCGAACACTCGGTGATGTCGGTGCCATCAACGACGATCGAACCGCGCTCCGGGCGCAGCAACCCGATCAGCGACTTCAAGAAAACCGACTTGCCGGTACCCGACGGGCCCAGCAAAACGCTGACCTCACCCTCCGGGATCTCCAAAGTGACGTCTTCCCAGATTCGCTGGGAGCCGAAGGACTTCGTCAGCCCCTCAACCTCGATACCGATACCCACGCGAAACGCCCTTCACGGCGACTGGCCTTCGTGAAACACCCTCGGCTGCAAGACTTGAACTGCAATTCCGTCGTTGCTCCCGTGGGCACCTCGTGACTTGTAAGACGTTGCTATCGTCGCCGACCCGACCTTCTCCACGCTTCCCCCGAAAGAAGACACTTTGCTCTCCTCTTCGGGGCATGCCTCTTCGTGGCCGTCGCCCGCCGGGCCGCCGTCGCTCACATAAAGGCGGGTGTGGCGAACCAGAAGCCCAGGATCATCATCGGCACGACGACTGGCCACGCCTGGAAGGCGACACGCACCGGAATCGGTGCATTGCGAAGCTCCATGAAATCCAGCATCACGTAACTGACCTTCACCGCGGCGATCGCGAAAATCCCGACCATCGCAACCGCGGGGCTGAGCAGACCCTTCGACAGCCCCCATGTCGTCACGCAAGTCAGCACCATCAGGCCCAGCCAGACCATGGTGACCCGCTCGCGCAATGCCGACATCAGAGCGCCCTCTGTAGATAGAGCAGGGGAAAGATCATGATCCACAACAAATCCACCAAGTGCCAGTAGGAGGCGACGCATTCCGGCACCACCCGCTGCAAGCTGCTGTAGGCGCGGCGTCGGGAGCGAACCCAAAGGTACGTAAGGAGACTGGTGCCGAACACGACATGTAGCAGGTGAATCCCGGTCAGGGTGAAGTACCACATGTAGAAGTCGTTGGTAGCCGGCCTGATTCCGTTGGCGAACTTCTCGAAGTACTCAATCGACTTGGACACCATGAACATCAGACCGGTGAGCACTCCGCCCAATAGATAACGAGGTACTCGGTCGACGAGATCACGCTTGAGAGCCTGGATCGCAAGTGCCACAGACCAAGAGCTCGTCAGCAAGATCAGCGTGTCGATGCCACCCAGGTTCATGTTGAGCGTGTGCCGGGAGGCCTCGAAGACGGCTGGGTTGTGCAGCCGGGCCTGCATGAAGCTGGCGAACAGGATCGCGAAGATGACCGAGTCCGCGCCGATCGCGACCCAGACGCCGTCGACGCCGGGAAGGCGTCTGGGGGTCACGCCGTCAGTGGTAACGACCTCCGTGCGACTAAGCGTTGACACGCCCAGCGGCCTCGTCCTCGGCCTGGAGCCGGGGGATGGCCTTGATGACGTAGTAGGACAGCCCCGGGATCCAGAAGAACCAGGTGAAGAATGCGATCCAGAAGCTGATCACGCCGTTGAAGCACAGCGGCCCGGTGTTAACGAACGGGATGGCACTGACCACGAAGAACGACGCGATGGTGATCCAGCCCCACCAGCTGACGACGTCCGGGACCAGCTTCTTCTCCCGCTTGTCACGCATGAACACGATGCTGGCGCCGGCGATCTGCCACGAGGTGACGAAGTACGCCAAGTCGATCAGGAGCCAGCCAAACCAGTAGAGCGTGTGCGCCATGCCGGGATTGATGTTGTCGATCTCGTGCGCGGCGGTGAGCCAGATAGCGCACGCCGTCATGATGGGCGCACAGGTAATCGTGCCACCCATCATCTCCATCTTGGACCACACGCCCCCGGCGCCCTCGATGCGTTCCATCACCCGGGAGACGGCCACGCTCCACACCATGTAGAAGGCGGTCATCGTGAGGCAGACGCTCATCCCGATCATGATCGGCAGCCTGAGGTTCTTGTAGTGGTCCCAGACCGCCTGCGGCTCCGCCCAGGCCGGGAACGGCGAGATGTTGCGCGCCAGCAGCCCCCATAGACAGAAGAACGCGGCTATGAAGGCGAAGCCCGTCCACGCCATGATCTTCCACGATGTGTAGTCGGTCGGGTACGGCCGCAAGTCGCGTACGGGGGCCGCGGTGCCGGGTTCGGCATGTGTTGCCATCGGACCTGCTCCTTATCAAGGGTGTACGAGGGGAATCGACACTCGAATTCCCCTCGTGACTTCTAATACATTGTCATCCTCACCGACGCGGCGCTGGCAGGCTTCCCCCGAAAGAGCACTTTTTGCTCCCCATTTGGGGCACCGATGCTAATGGCGCCGCCCGCGAACCGAACGCGAAGCCCTAGAAACCCGCCCCGTGAACCTCGTGGCCGGGCTTCTCCGCCGCGAGGCCCCGATAGGCGCCTTCGGGCGTTGCGCCGTGATTGATGACACCGTCGACTTCGCGAGCGATCGGCATGGCAATGCCGTACGAATCGGCGAACTCCATGACAACGCTGGCAGCGTTGACGCCCTCCGCGACCTGATTCATCGATGCGATGATCTCGTCGATTGGCTTGCCTGCGCCGAGCTGCTCGCCGACATGCCGGTTGCGGCTGCGCTGGCTGGTGCAGGTGACGATGAGATCGCCCATGCCGGCCAGCCCGGCGAAGGTGTCGCGGTGACCGCCCGCCGCCTCGCCGAGCTTGGACATCTCGCGCACCGCGCGGGTCATCACCATGGCACGCGTGTTTTCTCCGATACCAAGTGAGTAGCCCATGCCGACAGCGATGGCGTAGACGTTCTTCAGCGCGCCCGCCATTTCGACACCAACGACATCGTCAGTCGTGTACGTACGAAACCGCCTGGTACGGAACAGCTCGGCAAGATTAGCGGCCAGATGCGGGTCGGGCATTGCTAGCACAGCCGCGGCCGCATAACCCTCGGCCACCTCGCGGGCAATGTTAGGCCCAGCCAGGATGCCGGCTGGGTGCCCGGGCAATATTTCATCGACGATCTGGCTCATCCGCTTGTTGGTGCCTTGTTCGAGGCCCTTGACCAACGACACCACCGGCACCCACGGGCGAAGCTCACTGGCGAGCTCCGTCAGCACGTTGCGGAAGCCGTGCGATGGCACACCCATGACAACGACGTCGGCGCGATCGGCCGCCTCGGCGAAGTCTGTGGTGGCGCGCAACGTGTCGCTCAGCTCGACGTCGTTGCCGAGATAGCGACTGTTGCGGTGGTTTTCGTTGATCTCTTTAGCGGCTGCCTCCGAGCGCACCCATTGCAAGGTGGGCCCGCGGCGCGCGCAGATGGACGCGATCGTGGTGCCCCAGGAGCCACCGCCGAGGACGACGACGTGGGGTTGGCGCTGAGCGGGTGTCACGCTGACCATGCCGTGAAGGCTTTCCAGACCCGCCGTTGTTCCACCACGACGCCTGCCCTTCGCAAACGACCCTCAGGTGCGGCCTCAACCGGTTTCCCAGTAGGGCTACGCGTGCACGAGTGAACTTCTCAGACGTCGCCATCGTCGCCGACGCAGCCGTCGCAGGCTTCCCCCCGAAGAGCACATTTTGCTCTCCTCTTCGGGGCATGCCCGGAAATGAGGCCGTAGATACCTCTTCTTCGCCCAGTTACCAACTAGCGCAGCGATCAGCCATCGGCCCGGCCTGCACGACGCTACATTTCTCAGTATGGGACGTGACGCAGGCGCCCAAATGGACCGAGGTGGGCTTGTGTGGAACCGATTCGCCGCCGGGCTGGGATCCGGGCTGATGGTCGTAGGTATCGGCGCGTGCTCGTCGCCGCCCGCTGCGTCACCACAAGCGGGGACGTTGCCATCCGGAACGGCGCAAGTGACGATCGACAACAGGGACATTCCCAGGACGTACGCGGTGCATTGCACATCGATCGAATCGTTAAGGATGATCGCAACAGGAGACGTGACTGCGGGCGCTACCGCTCTCGTGTCCAATAAAGACGCGCTCACCGCCCAGTCAGTCGGCATCCAGGACTTAGGCGGCTTCACGGGTAGCTACATGGAAGGTCTCCAGGGCCGGGCACAAGTAACCATGAGCGGTCAGACCTACACAATCCGCGGTACTGCCGAGGGATTCGATACCGATAACCCCAGCGCCAGAACGACGGATACGTTCGTGATCAAGGTGGCCTGCTAGCGCCACATGCGATTAGCAGACAATTCCGGCGAAGGCCTGATGGGACCCGGCGCGTCGACGACTTCGCCCGCGGGGCGCCCGGACTTCGAGCGTCGACCCGCGCGTGGTCTCCGCGGCAGTTAGAGCCTATGTAGTTCGCGTCTCACGACGCCGGTCTCGAAATAGCTTTCCGAAAAGGCTGGAACGAACCTTCGAGCTGGGCGTGCACGCACCGTTAAAGTCAGCAACCCGCGGCGCACCGCAGCGACAACGGGGGCGAGGTCGACCAACCGACCTGTGCGCGGTAACGAAACGTGGTTGAACATGACATTCCCTTCGATACTCCATTGCAGTCATCGATAAGGAACGTAAGGTATCGCTACGATATTTCTAGTATCGGAACGGCACGTCAGGGATCCACTCCGATCCTCCGAGATTGCCACGACCGGTGGCCGCGTCAGACAAGCCGTGCGAGCACCGCCCAGCCCCCGTTTGCCCGGGATGCATTAGCGTGGACCAGCACGGATTGAGCTAAGCCCGGTGTGGAGGCCTGTCAGTTTCGCTACGAT
>NZ_JBAPPI010000613.1:0-2913 GCF_049280035.1 Mycobacterium sp.
CCCCGCAGATGTAACCCGGCTTCGGCGTAATCGGTGGGGAACACGCTGTCGCACAGCACGGAACGCGCCACGTCAAGTTCGGCGGGGTCAGTGATTTCGCGGGCGATTCCGTGAAACGATCCGCCGTTGATGCGCAGCAGTACATGGGGATTTGCGCGGATGTTCAATAGCCAGCTGCTAACCGCGCCGGGACGGGTCAGCGCAATCTGCGGGGGAACCAACTGAACCAGGTAAGCACGATCACCGCGGCGGATGACGCGGACGCACTTGCGTCGCCGCTTGCCAGTCTTTCGACCCGTCGTCGTGACCACACCGTATCCGGCGGGTGGCGATAGCTGGACCGCCGGAAGCATCAGCGAGCTGAGGATCGCTCCACTTCGTGCGCTGCGCAGTAGCCGCTTATGTTTCGGAAGCTGCGCTGCTGGATCCGCTGTCATGAGCTTGATCATTCGCGTGCACAGCGATGCTGCGCAACCCTCACGCCGAAGGCGGACGTGCATCGTAGGTGTATGATTGGTGTATGTCTCGTACCAACATCGATCTCGATGACGAATTGACCGCCGAGGTGATGCGCAGGTTCGGCGTGACGACAAAGAAAGCGGCCGTTGACCTCGCGCTGCGTCGGCTAGTCGGCGCCCCGCTGAGCCGTGAGTTCCTCCTCAGTCTCGAAGGGCTCGGCTGGGAAGGCGATCTTGCAGACCTTCGAAGCGAGCGGCCAGACGAATTCGGATGATTCTCGTCGATAGCTCCGCTTGGATCGAATACTTCCGAGCGACCGGCTCGCCTGCTGCCGCTGAGGTACGCCGGCTTCTGTCCGACGAGGCAACTGAGGTCGCAATGTGTGAGCCCATCGCTATGGAGATTCTGTCCGGGGCCGTCGACGACAGCCGACACGCAAAGCTTGAGCAGCTGGTTAACGGTCTGCCGTCATTAAGTGTGGACAACGCCATTGACTTTCGGGCGGCAGCTGGTATCTACCGCGCCGCGCGGCGTGCGGGCCAGACGATCCGGAGTCTCAATGACTGTTTGATCGCCGCTGTCGCGATTCGCCACGAAGCGCGGATTGTGCACCGAGACGCAGACTTTGACGTCATCGCGAGGATGACCACACTCAAGTCAACTTCGTTTCGATAAAGCCGGGCGGGGTTGATTGCGCGTGGCCACCCCAAGAGAGAGCATGGGGAATGGTCGGCTACGTGGACGTGCGCGCTTACGCCGAGCTCAACGATTTCTTGACGCCCGAGTCGCGCGGTGTGACGGTGCGCCGTCCGTTCCGCAGCCACCAGACCGTCAAGGATGTGCTGGAGGCGATGGGCATTCCGCACACCGAGATCGACCTGATCCTGGTGAACGGTGATCCGGAGGACTTCTCGCACCGCCCGACCACCGGCGACCGCATCGCCGCCTACCCGATGTTCGAGGCGTTCGACATCGGGTCGACGGCCAGGTTGCGGCCGACCCCGCTGCGCGATCCGCGCTTCGTGGTCGACGTCAACCTCGGCCGGCTGGCGCGAATGCTGCGGGTGCTCGGCTTCGACGTGTGGTGGTCCAGCGACGCCGACGACCAGAGCCTGGCCGAGATCAGCCTTGAGCAGCAACGGATCCTGCTGACCCGAGACCGCGGCCTGCTCAAGCGTCGGGCGATCGGCCATGGGCTGTTCGTGCACTCCGAGCAGCCCGAGCAGCAGACGCTCGAGGTGATCCGGCGACTGGATCTGCGTGAACGGCTGGCGCCGTTGACCCGGTGTGTCCGCTGCAACGGCAGCCTGGCAACCGTTTCCAAGGACGAGGTGATCGACGACCTCGAGCCGTTGACCCGCGGCTACTACGAGGAATTCAGCCGCTGCGCAGACTGTGGGCGCATCTACTGGGCCGGGTCACACTATGCGCGGCTGCTCGGCCTCGTCGAGCGACTCCGCGGCCAGCTCTAGCTGGCCGGGGTAAAGCGGATCGCCCTGAGGTTCAGCTGTTCGACGGCCTCGGCGAACTGATCGTGGGTCGGCATTTGATGATCGCGGAAGCCCAACCCCATCACGCGCTCTGCGCGCTTGACACCGTAGGACTCTGCGCAGCGTGCAAAGAGATCGGCGACGTGCGCCTTGTCCGTAATGAGCTCGCCGCGCATCGTGGTCGTCTTGCCATCGTGCAAGACCTGTGCCGCGGCACCGTCGCGGAAGTTGCTCTTCCAGGTCGCGCCGGTCATCGCATAGAGAATGCCGTCGATTAGATGGGCGCTCAACACAAGTGAGTACGGGCGTCCGCTCTTGCGCCCGGTGAAGTTGACCACCATGAGCTGGTTGCGTGCCGGACCCGCGAATGGGGTGCGCAGCAGCAGTTTCATGAACGGGTTGACGACGCGCAGGAACGCCTCGGATGGGTGCGAGACGGTGATCGGGTTCGACTGTTCGGTCATGTCCTCAGGGTAGCTCCCAGCCGACGGTAAAGCCGTGGTGCAGGACCAGATTGCTGAGCACATCGGCGCGCTCGGCCAGCGGCCACGACTCGGCGGTAAACGCGTCGAGGGCAAAGAAGGCGTAGTTGACCGAGGTCTCCGGTGTGGTGCGCGGTCGGTACACCAGCGCATCTAGGGCATCGGGCTCGGGCCACCACCGCTTGACGGCGTCGGCGAGCCGGTGGCAGGTGTCCCACACGTCGGGGTGCTGGCCGGTGTTGATCTGGTCGTCGACGCGAAGGACATCGAGGTTCGCCTCGGTGCGCAGGTCCAGGACCCGCACGTGGCGGGCGGCGACCAGTCGCACCAGGTAGTGGGTCGCGTGGTCGGCCGGAATCATCAGTCCCGTCGGCCGATAGCGCTCGCGGAATGCGCCGACGAGAGTGCTTGCGGCATAACGGGTTCGGAAAGCACCGGACTCCGGATCGAATCGGTAGCGCGGGTGCGGGAAGCCGGTCCAG
>NZ_JBAPPI010000614.1:0-2116 GCF_049280035.1 Mycobacterium sp.
GGCCCGAGAAGGGCTGCGACACGGCGAGTTACACGAGGACCTGCCCCCAATTAGTGCGCCGCTGATTGGCGTCGGTCATTCGATGGGCGCGTGCTTGACGACGATGGTCCAGGCGACTACGCACCCCTACGACGCTGTCGTGCTGCTGGGCTACGGCGTGCAGATCACCAACGTGTACCAAGACACCCCCGATGCGGCTGAACTGGAAGAGCGAGTTCAGCAGACCATCGAGGCGTCCTGCCAGCTGAGTGGAGCCAAGCCGACCGACGCCCACCTCTACGCGCCTCGCGCGTACCTCGCCGACCTCTTCTATGCGGGCGAAGTTCCCCAGGACGTCATCGACGCGGATACCGCCGTGCAGAGCCGGACTCCGCTGCGGGCGACCGCCGAGGTCACCACCCCGGGAATGGTCGAGCGGTACGCGTCCCAAGTGGATGTCCCCGTCTTCCTCGGGTTCGGCGCGGCGCTGGACGTTTCGCCGAACCCCTATTCAGAACCCGCCAACTACACCGGCTCCCCGGATGTGACACTGCACCTCGTTCCAAGCTCGGGGCACTGTCACAACTTCGCGAGTCACCGCAGCCAGCTATGGGACCGAATCGCAAGGTGGTTGCCGACGGTCGCTCCCGTCCTACTCGCCAGTGGCGCCGTACCCGTCGACGCTTAGGGAGAGCAATGGCGAACACCGTCGGATTCCTCGGCGCCGGACAACTCGGTGAGCCGATGGTCGAGCGGTTTCTCGGCGCCGGCCACAATGTCGTGGTGTATGCCCGCCACGAGGAGGTCCGCCGAGGACTGGAGGCGAAGGGCGCGGCGATGGCCGATTCGGTCGCCGACCTGGCACGCGGCAGTGACGTTCTCATCTCGTGCCTGTTCTCCGATGCGCAGCTGCGCGAAACCGGCCTAGGCCCAGACGGTTTCATCGCCAATGCGAAGCCGGACGCCGCGTTCATTTCTCATACGACAGGCACACTATCCACCCTCGAGGCGTTGCGGGAGGGTTCTTCCACGCCCCCGGTCATCCTCGATGCACCGGTCAGCGGCACGGCGGATGACATCAACGCTGGCACGCTGACTGTGCTGATCGGGGGACCGAGTGACGACGTCGCCGCGGTGACGTCGATCCTGGCCGCCTACGCCGATCCGGTGGTGGCGACCGGCGCACTGGGCAGTGCGTTGGCGCTCAAGCTGATCAACAATCTGTTGTTCGCTGCCAACGCTCAACTTCTCACTGCAGCAACGCAATTAGGCACCCAGTTGGACGTCGAACCGAATGTGCTGCTGTCCACGCTGCAGGTGTGCAGCGCGAGAAGCCACGCTGCCGACCAGGCTCACCGCATCGGCGGGATGGACCGGTTCGCCGAGTTGGCCGGCCCGTTCCTGCGCAAGGACATCGCGGCGTGCCGCGAGGCGGCGGCCGAGGCGGGTGTGGAACTCGGACTGCTGGACACTGCGGTTCGGGAGGGGCCACTGGCCCTCGACGCCATCGACTCGGCGACCGCAGGTCAGACCGGTGACGGGTCGGCTGGCGGGGAAGGGTTGCGTACACGCCTGACCTTCTGACCACCGTCGCGCTGGCCTGACGGTTGTGTCAGATCTGGTTGAGATACCGCTCGATCAATGTGACTGACGTCTGTGGATAGCTGCGTGCTGTTGCGGCGTCCAGCCCGTCGCGCACCAAAAGGCGGGCGAGTCGGTTGTTGATCAGCGACAGGACGAACGCGGCCACTAGCTGGTAGTAGGCGATGTCGCCGGTCAGAGTCCCGCCGAACTGCAGGTAGCGCCTGACGAACTCGTCGTCATCGGGCACGCCAGGCAGGCGAGCAAAGCCAAGCGCTTCGCAAAGAAAGCGCTCGAACATCAACCACCAACCCAGGTCGATGTCCGGCGGCCCGGTGCCTGCCGTCTCCCAGTCGAACAGCGCGACCACCGACAGATCGTCGCCGAAACACATGTTCCCGACCCGCGCGTCGCCCCACACCACGGCTTCGGCATCGGCGTCGGGCGTCGAATCGAGGATCACCTGCAGCGCCTCGGCGAGCGTGTGCGCACCGACCACCAGATCTGCGCGACACCAGTCGTACCAGCCGGCAAGTCTGTCGAGGTAGCGTTGCAA
>NZ_JBAPPI010000615.1:0-1780 GCF_049280035.1 Mycobacterium sp.
CCGTCGCCTCGTGCCCGGTCACCTGCCAACGCACCACGTATGGCGGAGAGCCGTCTTGAGAGCGCACCTCGATGATCTCAGCATGTTGATCATGCCGTTCGGTGGTTGTGCCCTTGACCACGAGGTAGTCGCCGACCTTCGCCTTCATCGCCCGCTCCGTTCTCGTCCTGGTGAGACCCCGGCCCCTCCATCCTGCGCGCGTTCGTCACTTAACGGAAGCGCGATTGACTGCTGTTTTGAAACCCTCGACACCCGTCTATTTCGAGACCGCGTTCAGTGTTGTTCGGGCCTGGTCGATTTGGTCGTATGCGTAGGTCGCCATGGCGGTGGTGGTCATCGTCTCACCCTTGCGGGCGAGTGATTCGTAGGTCTGGTCGCCGAGCACATCGCGGAGGTGTGCGATCAGGGTGTTGAACTCAGCAAGCATTTCGAGGTAGGGGATGACGGCGAACCCGGCCATGGTGGCCGCTGGTTCGTAGCGTCCGAGCCGGTCGAACACGGCGGCGAGGACCGAGACGGAGCCGCGCACCGAGGCGGCGTCGCCTGAGTCGTGGAGGGTGCGGATCGCCAGCGTGATGTAGTCGAGCGCGGCCAGCGGGTCGCCGTATACGGCCTCGAGGCGGCACAGACTGACCGCCAGGAGTGACTCGGTGTAGCGGTTGCCGCTGTCCTGGGCGATCACCAGGCCCCGACGCAGAGCGTCCAGCAAGGCGACGGGATCGGCGTCGTGCAAGGCGGCGTCGTGGGCGTAAAGCTGGTCCTGGACGTAAAGCGCGAGCGAGAGCACAGCGGGGTTGTGGGTGGCTTCGGCGGCGTCGATCAGGCCGTCCGCGGCGGCCATCGCTTCGTCATGGGACCCGGCGAGCGCAAGCGCGTTGACCAGATATGCCGTGAGGACTGTGTGGGTGTCGCGACCGCGTGCGAGCTGGGCGCGGCACCACTCGACACTCCGTTCGGGCTGGCCGATGTGCAGATACGCATTGCCAAGCATGGCCTCGCCGCCGAACGGCACCTCTTCGTAGCGGCCACTGGCGATCACCAGCTGGGCGGCGTCGCTGTAGCGGACGGCGTCATCAGTCCTACCAGCCTGAGAGCACCACGTTGCCATCACGTACAGGAACGCGAGCCGGGGGTGGTCGGCGACGCGGGCGGGTTCGATGAGTTCTTCTGCCCAGGCTATCGGCTCGCGATTTCCGACCATTACGCCGAGGAACGCCGCATACGTGGCGATGATGGCGGCGGCGTCCAGATCGCCCTGGTCGGACGCCCACCGAAACGCGGTGCGCAGATTGGCGAACTCGACGGTGAACCAGTCATAGGCCTCACGCTGGCGGGGGCTGTCCCACAGAGCCATGATGTCGGCTTCACGTCCGGCGAAGTAGCGGGCATGCGCTGTGCGGGCTTCGGTCGCCGCCCCGCTGGCGACGAGTTGCTCCTCGGCGAACTGGCGGATCGTCTCCAGCATCGAATACCGGGTCCGCCCCGACAACCGGTCAGCGACCAACAGCGACTTGCGCACCAGCGCATCGAGCAGATCGAGAATGGCATAGTCGTCGATGTCCTCGGATCCCGCTACGGCGCAGGCGCTTTGCAGATCGAAGCCACCGGCGAACACCGAACACCGGCCCAGCAGCGCCTGTTCGGTGTCGTCGAGGAGATCGTAGGACCACGCGACGACGTGGCGCAGGGTGTGGTGGCGTTCCAGACCGCGCCGCGATCCGACCAGCAGCCGGAACCGCTGATCGAGCCGATCACGCACCTCGCCCGCGGTCATGGCCGC
>NZ_JBAPPI010000616.1:0-3501 GCF_049280035.1 Mycobacterium sp.
GTCATCATTCTTTTGGCGGTGGGATCGGACTACAACTTGCTCCTGGTCGCGCGGTTCAAAGAGGAGATCGGCGCCGGGCTGAAGACGGGCATCATTCGCGCGATGGGCGGCACAGGCAGAGTCGTGACGGCTGCGGGCCTCGTGTTCGCATTCACGATGGCCTCCATGATCGTCAGCGACAACCGCGCTGTCGGCCAGGTGGGTATCACCATTGGTCTCGGTCTGTTGTTCGATACCTTGATCGTTCGCTCGTTCATGACGCCATCCGTGGCCGCGATGCTGGGACGTTGGTTCTGGTGGCCAATGAACGTTTATTCACGCGCGGCTCGCACCGACGACCACGTTGATACCCAGGACACGGCGGAAATCGAGATCCCCGCGGCCGCGAACGGCAACGGCAACGGCAACGGCGTGGCGAACGGCAACGGCGTAGCGAACGGTAACGGCGCGTTGACCGGCAACGGTTCAATTCATCATCGACACGCCTACCACCGATAGCCTTTTGCCGCGCAGTTGACTGCGCAACATCGGTTTCAGTGGCTCAACGGAATGCCAAGTCGATGATCTCCTGCTGTTCGACGGCGTGCACCTTCGACGAGCCCGATGATGGCGCTGACATGGCACGGCGCGAAATGCGTTTGATCCCAGCCAGTTTTTCGGGGAACAGCTCGGGCAGCTCCAAGCCAAGGCGGGGCCATGCGCCCTGGTTGGCCGGCTCTTCCTGCACCCAGAAGTATTGGCTCACGTTCGGGTAGTGGTCCAGCATTTCGCTGAGTCGCCTGCGCGGCAGCGGGGCAAGCTGTTCGATGCGCACGATCGCGATGTCGTCGCGGTTGTCTTTGGCCTTGCGGGCCGCGAGCTCGTAATAAAGCTTCCCGCTGGTCAGCAGGATTCGGGTCACCTTGCTGCGGTCTCCGGTGCCTTCGGCGTAAGTAGGTTCCTCAAGCAGCGAGTGGAACTTGTCCTCGGTGAAATCTCTGATGTCGCTCACCGCGGCTTTGTTGCGCAGCATGGACTTTGGCGTGAACACGATGAGCGGGCGCTGGACACCGTCGAGGGCGTGCCGACGCAACAAGTGGAAATAGTTGGCCGGCGTCGACGGGACCGCGATCGTCATCGAACCTTCCGCCCACAGCTGCAGGAAACGCTCGATGCGCCCGGAGGTGTGGTCGGGGCCCTGGCCTTCGTGTCCGTGCGGCAGCAGCAGCGCGACACTGGACAGTTGGCCCCATTTCGCCTCGCCGGAGCTGATGAACTCGTCGATGATCGACTGGGCACCGTTGACGAAATCGCCGAACTGGCCCTCCCACAAGACAAGTGCGTCCGGATTGCCGACGGTGTAGCCGTATTCGAAGCCGACGGCCGCGTACTCCGACAGCGGCGAGTCATAGACCATGAACTTGCCGCCGGTCGGGTTGCCGTCCCGATCGGTCATCAGCAGCCGCAGCGGCGTGAATTCTTCGCCGGTGTGGCGGTCGATGATCACCGAATGCCGCTGGGAGAAGGTGCCGCGGCGGGTGTCTTGCCCGGATAGCCGCACCAACTTGCCTTCGGCCACCAGCGAACCCAACGCCAGCAGTTCGCCGAACGCCCAGTCGATCTTGCCCTCGTAGGCCATCTCTCGGCGCTTCTCCAGAACCGGCGTGACGCGTGGGTGCGCGGTGAACCCGTCGGGTAGGGCGAGGAATGCGTCGCCGATGCGGGCCAGCAACGCCTTGTCCACCGCGGTGTCGAGTCCCGCGGCGAGCATCTGGTTGGACTCCACCGATGCGCTCGGTTGGACTCCGTGCTTTTCCAGTTCGCGGACATCGTTGAAAACCCGCTCAAGTTGGCCTTGGTAGTCGCGCAGCGCGTCCTCGGCTTCTTTCATCGAGATGTCGCCACGACCGATCAGCGCTTCGGTGTAGGTCTTGCGGACCCCACGTTTGGTGTCAACAACGTCGTACATGGCGGGGTTGGTCATCGACGGGTCGTCGCCCTCGTTGTGCCCGCGGCGTCGGTAGCACAGCATGTCGATGATGACGTCTTTCTTGAACTTCTGCCGGAAGTCCACGGCCAGGCGCGCCACCCACACGCAGGCCTCCGGGTCGTCGCCGTTGACGTGGAAGATGGGCGCGCCGATCATCTTCGCGACGTCGGTGCAGTATTCGCTGGACTTGGAGTACTCCGGCGAGGTGGTGAAGCCGATCTGGTTGTTGACGATGAGGTGGATGGTGCCGCCGACGCGGTAGCCGGGCAGCTTCGCCAGGTTCAGCGTCTCGGCGACCACGCCCTGGCCCGCGAACGCGGCGTCGCCGTGCAGCATCAGCGGCATCACCGAGAAGGCTTTTTCGTTTTCGCTATCGGTGGCCCCATGGTCGAGCAGGTCCTGCTTGGCCCGAACCAGGCCCTCCAGCACCGGGTCGACTGCCTCCAGGTGCGACGGGTTTGCGGTCAGCGACACTTGAATGTCGTTGTCGCCGAACATCTGTAGATATACGCCGGTGGCCCCGAGGTGGTATTTGACGTCGCCGGAGCCGTGTGCCTGGGCGGGATTGAGATTGCCTTCGAACTCCGAAAAGATTTGGGAGTACGGCTTGCCGACGATGTTGGCCAGCACATTGAGTCGACCCCGGTGCGGCATGCCGATGACCACCTCGTCGAGCCCGTGCTCGGCGCACTGGTCGATCGCGGCATCCATCAGCGGGATGGTGCTTTCGGCGCCTTCTAGCGAGAACCGCTTCTGCCCGACGTACTTCGTCTGCAGGAACGTCTCGAAAGCCTCTGCTGCGTTGAGCTTGCTCAGAATGTATTTCTGTTGGGCCACAGTCGGTTTGACGTGCTTGGTCTCGACGCGCTCTTCCAGCCACTCCTGCTGTTCGGGGTCGAGTATGTGGGTGTACTCCACGCCGATGTGGCGGCAGTAGGCGTCGCGCAACAGGCCCAGAATGTCGCGCAGCTTCTTGTACTCGGAACCGGCGAAGCCGTTGACTTTGAACACCCGATCGAGGTCCCACAGTGTCAGGCCGTGGGTCAGCACTTCGAGATCGGGGTGGCTGCGGAACCGGGTGTTGTCCAAGCGCAGTGGGTCGATATCTGCCATCAGATGGCCGCGGTTGCGGTACGCGGCGATCAACTCCATCACGCGGGCGTTCTTGTCGACGATCGAGTCGGGGTTGTCCGTGCTCCACCGAATCGGCAAGTACGGGACGCCCATTTCCCGGAAGATCTCGTCCCAGAAATCGTCCGAGAGCAGCATCTCGTGGATGGTGCGCAGGAAGTCACCCGACTCCGCGCCCTGGATGATGCGGTGGTCGTAGGTCGAGGTCATTGTCATGACCTTCTCGGCCCCGATCGCTTTGGCCACGCGCTCCAGGCCAACCGGATAGGCGATCGAGCCGGTGGCCACGATCGTGCCCTGGCCGACCATCAGCCGCGGGACCGAGGCGATCGTCCCGATGCCGCCGGGGTTGGTCAGAGTCAGATTGCCGCCGGTCAGGTCATCGGCGCTCAGGGTGTTGG
>NZ_JBAPPI010000617.1:0-4304 GCF_049280035.1 Mycobacterium sp.
GTCCAGCCATGACCAGAAGGCGGACCTTGATCGTCAGGCCGCTCGGCTTGCCGAGTGGGCCGCGAACGCGGGACATCGTGTACTGCGCGCGGAGGCCGAGGTCGGATCCGGGATGGATGGTGCGCGCACCAAGATTCGTCGCCTTTTGGCAGACCCCGAGGTCACTGTGATCGTGGCGGAGCATCGGGATCGGTTGGGGCGGATGAACACCGAGTTGGTGGAGGCGGCGCTGTCGGCGCATGGCCGCCGGCTGGTGGTGCTGGATTCCGGTGAGGTCACCGACGATCTGGTGCGCGACATGGTGGAGGTTCTCACCTCGTTCTGTGCTCGCCTGTATGGGCGGCGCTCGGCGCGGAACCGCGCGTTGAAGGCCGTCGGGTGCGCCCAGCGCAACATCGGGGCCGAAACTTGTCGGTGCCACGGGCGAGGATGAGCGCCATGGGTAAGCCGCTGCGCCGGATTGGGGATCCGGTGGTGGCTGCGGCCCCGGCCGGGGCGCGGATCGGCACCCGGATACATCCGAGTGCCGATGAGGCAGCGGCGTTGACCGCGATCGGCCAGCTTCTCGGGTCGGTATATCGGAGCGAGTTGGCGGAGCGGATTCAGCTGGGGCGCTTGGGTCATAGGGCTCACGCGGCGTGGCGTGCGCAGCGTAAGCAGGCTCTCACGGCGGTGTCGTCGTCGCGGTGGGCGGGGGCGATCACCCGCGCCGTGGAGGATCAATACCAGCTGGGCATGCGGGGCTTGGCGGCCCAGGTAGCGGATTTGCGTGCCGCGGTAGAGGTCATCGAGGCTCGGTGTGTGCTGCGGCCTGGTGAGCTTGCGCCGGTCGCTGACGCTAAGATCGGCGGCCGATCGCGGCGCCGTCGTCGTCGTGGGTATCGGAGCGCAGCGGAGCGGTTTGCCAAGACCCGCCGTCTGGCGGTATTACGGACCCGGTTGGTGGCTGCTGAAATGGCGTTGGCTGCGGGTCGCGCGTCGATCACGGTGGGTGGGAAACGGTTGTGGCGCAGCCGTCATCACCTCGACGCGGCCGGCATGACCGAACAGCAGTGGCGCAACGAGTGGGATGCGGCGCGGCTGTTTGTGACCGCCGACGGGGAGTCGGGCAAGGCCGGTGGCAATGAGACCATCCGGGTCGATGCGGCGGGCCGGCTGCGAATCAAGGTGCCCGCCGCCCTCGCCGACGAGCTCGGTACCCATCTGGTGGTCGCCGCGCCGGTGCAGTTCAGCCACCGCGGCGCCGAATGGTGGGCGCGAGTCGCCGCGCGGCAAGCGGTGCGCTACGACATCAGCTACGACCCCGACCGCGAGCGTTGGTATTTAGACGCATCGTGGACCACCAGCCCCGCCCCGGGGCCTGAGCTCGATGACCTGCGGGCCGGCCGCGTGTTGGGTGTGGACCTCAACGCCGATCACCTGGCCGCGTGCGTGCTCGACGCCTCCGGCAACCCGGTCGGTGAACCCGTCACTATCGCCGTCGAGACCGCGGGGCTCAAAGCATCACGACGCGACGGGCGGGTCCGTGCGGCCATCAGCACATTGCTCGAGCTTGCCCACCAGCAGAACTGCTCGGCGGTCGTGGTGGAGAAGCTCGATTTCGCCGACGCACGCGCCACAGGCCGAGAAACCCTGGGCCGTGCACGGCGCGGGAAACGGTTGCGCGCCACCATCGCCGGGATGCCTACCGCCAAGTTTCGGACCCGGCTGACTGGCATGGCCAGCCGGAGTGGGATCGCGGTCATCGGGGTGGACCCGGCCTATACCAGTCGCTGGGGAAACCAGCACTGGCGCAAACCCCTGCAACAACAGACTTCCGAACCGGCCACCATCACCGTCCATCACGGTGCGGCGGCCGCGATCGGCAGACGTGGCCTCGGCCTGGCGATCAGGCGGCGGCCGGCAGGACCCCGTACCCGACAGCGGACGAGTACGGGCACTCCACCGGCCAGACCCGACCACCACCCGAGCACCACACCACGACGGTGCCGTAGTTCTGGCTCACCGCCACGCCCACAACGACGACGAGGCGTGCCGGTCCACCAGAGAACACCCACCGCCAGCGGCCAAAACCGTTCGGGCCGCACAGGACTCACTCCTGCTCACTAATGAGGAACGGTAGAACCCCACGTGTCAGTTCGCGGATTTCACCCTGACCGCAGCGGAGTCCGGCATCGGATCGTACCGGGCAAAGGAGCGGGTGAACGAGGCTGCGCCGTGTGACAGCGACCGCAAGTCGATGGCGTAACGAGTCAACTCGACCTGCGGCACTTCGGCTCTCACCAATGTGCGGTCATTGCCGGCGGTGTCGGTACCCAGCACCCGGCCGCGACGCCCGGATAGGTCGCCCATCACCCCGCCGACCAGATCGTCGGGTATCAGCACCGAGATCTCGTCGATCGGCTCAAGCAGGTTCACCTTGGTCGCCGCCGCGGCCTCCTTCAACGCAAGCGAGCCGGCCATCTGGAAGGCGAAATCCGACGAGTCGACGCTGTGCGCCTTGCCGTCGAGCAGCGTGACACGGATGTCGACCACGGGGTATCCGACGTGCACGCCCTTTTCCATCTGAGCGCGCACCCCCTTTTCCACGCTGGGGATGAATTGCCGCGGTACCGCGCCGCCCACTACCTTGTCGACGAATTCGAAACCCGACCCCTCCGGTAGCGGTTCCACTTCGATGTCGCAAACCGCGTACTGGCCGTGGCCGCCGGACTGCTTGACGTGTCGGCCATGGCCTTTTGCCTTGCCGCCGAACGTTTCCCGCAGAGGTACCCGCAGCTCGACAGTGTCCACGGCGACGCCGTAGCGGTTCTCCAGCGCGTCGAGTACGACGCCGACGTGCGCCTCACCCATGCACCACAGCACAACCTGGTGTGTCTCCGGATTCTGCTCGATGCGCAGTGTCGGATCCTCGGCGGCCAACCGTCCCAACCCGACTGACAGCTTGTCCTCGTCGGTCTTGGCGTGTGCCTGAATGGCAACCGGCAGCAGCGATTCCGGCATGATCCACGGTTTGAGCACCAGCGGTTCGCCCTTGTCCGACAGGGTGTCGCCGGTTTCCGCCCGGCTAAGCCGGCCGATCGCGCACATGTCACCGGGCAGCACCACCGATGCGGGCCGTTGCTGCTTGCCCAACGGGAAGGACAGCGCACCGATGCGTTCGTCCTCGTCGTGGTCGACGTGGCTGTTGCCCGCGCCGTTAGACGAGCCGAAGAAGGACGAGAAATGGCCCGACACATGAACCGTCGTGTCGGGCCGGATGGTGCCGGAGAACACCCGGACCAGGCTTAGCCTGCCGACGTAGGGATCTGAGGTCGTCTTCACCACCTCGGCCAGCAGCGGCGATTCGGAGCCGCAAGTTACCTTGGTGAAAACGGCACCCTGCGGCGTAAAGACCTCGGGCAGCGGGTGTTCCGCCGGAGACGGGAATCCGCGGGTGGCGACCTCCAACAGTTCCAGCGTGCCGACGCCTGAGCTGCTGCAGACCGGAATCACCGGGAAAAACGAGCCACGGGCAACTGCCTTCTCCAGATCCTCGATCAACACCGACTCGTCGATCTTTTCGCCGCCGAGGTAACGCTCCATCAGCGATTCGTCTTCGGACTCCTCGATGATTCCCTCGATCAACGTGCCGCGCGCTTCTTCGATCTGATCGGCGTACGACGGATCCGGCGAATGCGTGGTCCGCTTGCCGCCCTGGTACTCATAATGCGTCTGCGACAGCAGCCCGATCAGCCCGTCGCCGGCGGGCAGGTACAGCGGTAACACCTTGTCCCCGAACGCATTTTGGGCCGTCGAGAGCGCATTCTGATAGTTGGCCCTGGCGTGGTCGAGTTTGGTGATCACCACCGCCCGTGGCATGCCGACCTGGCTGCACTCCTGCCAGAGGGACTTGGTCGGTTCGTCGACGTCTTCGTTGGCCGCGATCACGAATAGGGCGCAGTCCGCGGCGCGCAGCCCGGCCCGCAGTTCGCCGACGAAATCGGCGTAGCCCGGAGTGTCGACCAGATTCACCTTGACGCCGTCGTGCAACAGCGATGCCAAGGCCAGCCCGACCGAGCGCTGCTGGCGGATCTCGGCATCGTCGTGGTCGCAGACCGTGGTGCCGTCGGCGATGCAGCCGGCTCTGGACAACACGCCGGAGGCGACCAGCAGTGCCTCCACCATAGTGGTCTTGCCGCCGCCGGACGGGCCTACCAGCACCACGTTCCGTACGGCGGCCGGATCGTCTACGGCAGGAGCGGCTCCTGCATTTTGAGAACTACTGGACTTGTCTGCCATGACGTGTCTCCTCATGCCCGCGT
>NZ_JBAPPI010000618.1:0-8018 GCF_049280035.1 Mycobacterium sp.
CCATAATGCTGAGCCCGGCGAAGAGGATGAGGACCAGAGTGATCGCGGCCGTGATCTGAACGGCGCGTCGACGTTTCGCAACCCAAGCGCCCGAATTGGCAAACACCATCAGTGTCCCCCGTTCGCAGGCACTTCATTGGGCGCTGGCACATACACCGGTGTTGGCTTTGGCGGTGGCTGTAGATCCGCAGGGGGCCCTGGCGGTGGCCCACCTGGCGGCGGTGCAGGCGGGGGCTGCCGGTACGGATAGCAGCCCGGGCCAGGTAAGGGCACGCCGGGCAGACCGCACGGCTGCTCGTCTGGGTTGCCGGTGATCGCGTCCGGCACCGACCGTCTCGGCTCGCCACCTTGTCCGGTGCGCGGGTAGGGCAACGGCAGCGGCGGCAGGCCAGGCTGGCCCGCGCCCGGGTCGACGAGTTGCGACGGCAGCAGCACGTTGGGATCAAGTCCCAGATCGGAGAACGCCGCGTCGATGAACGGCTGAGCGAATTGGCCGGGTGCCAGGTTGACCAACGAGGCTTTGAAGAACGGTCCGGAACCCAGCACTTCGCCGAACGACATCGCGTATCGCCGAAGCAGCCAAAAAGTGCGCTGCAATTCCTGCTTGCGGTTGTCCAGGATTCCCAGCACGCCGTTGAGTTTGTCGAGAGCAGGTTTGAGTTGCGTCCGGTTGTCGCCGACGACTGCGGATATCTGCCGCGATGCAGCCGTGAGGTTGGTCATCAACGCGTCGACGGACTTGCGCTGCGTCAGAAGCTCGGCCAACAACGCGTTTGCGTTGACGACGAGGCCGGCGATTTGATCGCTGCGCTTGGCCAGCACGGCGGTGACCTTGTTTGCGTTGGCCAGCAGGTTGCGGAGTTTCGCGTCGCGGTCGTCAAGGGTGCTGGAGAACTGCGCCACACCCTCCAGTGCGACCTTCAGGTCGGGTGGAGTGTCCTTGAAAGTCTCCGCCAACGTTGTGAGTGCCGAGGACAGCTTCGTGGTGTCCAAAGCGCTGATGGTGCTGGTCAAGTCGCCCAGCGCCGTCGGTAGGTCATAAGGAGAGCGAGTTCGCTCGACCGGGATGGTGCCGGTGAGCTTGCCGTCCCCGCGTGGGGTTATTTCCAGCATCTTTGTGCCGAGCACGGTCTCGGTCTTAATGGATGCCTCGGTGCGGTCCCCCAGGGCGACGTCGTCGTCGACGGTGAAGCTCACCTTCACCTTGGTGCCCTCCAATTTGACGCTGGACACCCTGCCGACGGACAACCCTGACACTCGCACGTCACTGCCCGATTTGATCCCCCCGGCCTCCGTGAAATAGGCGGAGTAGTCCGACTTTCCGTTGATGAACGGAATCTTGTCGTAGGAAAAGACTGCGATCACCAAGGCGACCACGATCAGTATCCCAACTACGCCAACCGTGACCCGGTTGCGCTCGGCAAGCGGTTTGATATCGCGTCGCCGCAGTTTGCTCTTCAAAGTGTTTGCAATCGTGGTCATTTGGGCATGCACCGTCCCGTAACTTGACTCACGAGTTTGATGAACACCGGCTGGCCGTTCTTTCCGTTGAGTTTGAGAATCGCATCACATAGATAGAAGCCGAAGTAATCGCCGTAGAGGCCGTTGCGGGCCAGCACCTGATACGCGTCAGGAAGGGTCTTGACCAGGTCGTCGACGAAGTCGTGATCGGCCTCGATTTGCCCGGAGACCCGGTCCGTTTGCGCAACAGTGTCCTTGATCGGTTGGCGAGCAACCGTCAACAGGTCGGCAACGGATGCCGCCGCGGCATTGGTGTAGGCCACCCCGTTGGTGATATCGGTCTTGCGGTCGGCCAGTGCCCCGACAAGTTGGGACAGCTTGTCCAAGCCCTCCGAGAACTGTTTGTCACGAGTGCCGAATGTGTGCAACACGGTGTTCAGGTTGGTGATCACCTCGCCGATGAGCTTGTCGCGGTCGGCCAGCGTGGTGGTTAGCGCAGAGGTCTGGGCGAATACGGACGAGATGGTGGCACCCTGGCCTTGGAATACCTTTAATATCTGGCCGGATAGCGCGTTGACCTGGTCGGGGTCCAGCGCGCGAAACAGGGGCCGGAAGCCGCCGATGAGAGCGTCAACGTCGAGCGCAGGGGACGTCTGGGCCAGCGGAATCATGGCTCCCGGCTGTAACTTTCGCGTCGAGCCCGGTCCTTCTTCGAGAGACAGATAACGGTCACCGATCAGATTTTCGTAGCGCACCGCCGCCTTGGTGCCTTCGGTGAGCGTCAGCCCCCTGTCGATGGCAAAGTCGACCTTGACGGTCCCGTCCTTATGCAGCTTAAGGTCTTTCACCTTTCCCACTTCGACACCGGCGATGCGGACGAAGTTTCCGCCTTTGAGGCCCGAGACATTCGAGAAGACCGCGCTGTAGGAGGCGCGTGTGTCAAACCGGAACTGCCCGAACACCGTCACCAGAACGAATACGAACGCAAGGCAGACAACGGTGAACAGCGCTACACGCACAGCGGCGCGAACGGTCCTGCGTCTCATTGCTCTTCCTTGCTCATTCGGCGGTCAGGGCGCGGGCGGTGGCGGCGGTGCCGGCGGCGTGCCAGCCCCCGCGTGGTCGGGTGCACCGTACGGAGGTTGTCCGGGGTATGCCGGCCACGGGCCCGGCGCCGGAGGGCCGGGGAAGCGAATCCACGGCGGCTGCGGTGTGCCCTTGGTGTACGGGAAGTAGTTGTTGAAACCGGGGAAGCCGATGCCGGGGTTTGGCCGGATATCCAGGCCGGTACCGAACCCGGTGTCAGTGACCAGGTACTTGACCGGGAAGTTCTTGCTCACATCAGGTAGTGAGCCGCAACCCGGCTTGCCGCCGGGCCCGCCCTTGGCTCGAACGACCGGCAGGTTGTCGGGATAGCGGTACGGATCGTCGCCGAACAGCAGCGCCGCGTCCATGATGACGGATTTGCCGTTGCCACCCAGGGCAGCTTTGCCGCCATGGTCCAAGAACCACTGAGCGCCCTGGAATAGGCAGGTGTAGCTCGGCGAGTATTTGTTCAGGAGCTCGAAGGTTGGCGCCACAACGTTGATCGCGCTGACCAGATTCTGCTGATTTCCGCCGATCGTGTTGATACCCGACTGGGCGAACCCGATCGCCGAAAGGAGCAGCTCGTCGAGCGCCTTCGCATTTTTAGTGATCGTCACGCTGGTTGTGGAAAATGAATCCAGGGTGGACAGGATATCCTGTGCCGCATCCGAATACGCCTCGGCGGTCTTGCCGAATAACTGCCAGTCCCGTCGAATGGTCGGCATCCTCGGATTCACGGTGAGCAGCGCTCTGTTGCCATTGGTGATCGCCTCACCGATGCGATCACCCTTGCCGCGCACCCCTTCCGCCACGGCCGACAGCACACCGTTCAGCTTCGCCGGATCAATAGCGTGGACGATTGCCTGCAGGTTCTCGAACACGGTGTTGACCTCGACGGTCACGTTGCGGGAGCGCAGCACAGCATCCGGCGCTAACGGCCGATGACTGGCGCCGTCAGAAGGAACAATGAGGTCGACGTACTTAGCACCGAACGCGGTGGTGGACTTGATCTCCGCCTCGACATTGCTTGGCAGGTACCGGAAGTCATTCGGCGAAATCTTGAGTCTCAGCTTGGAAAGGTTGGCACCGGCCGGGTCGGCGTAGGCATCCACCGATGCGACCTCGCCGATCTGGACGCCGCGCAACTTCACCTTCGCGCCGTCCTCCATGACCAGACCGGCCCTGTCGGAAATCACAGTGAGCGGAACGGTTTTCCGCAGCGTTCCAGAGAACATCATCGCGGTCAGCATGCTCAACGCGACGACTACGAGAAGCAGCACAGGGGCCCACCAGATCGGATCGATTCCCCCCCGCCGGGGCGCGTTGCTCATGCCGTCACCCCGACAGGTGGAAGTTGCCGGACTGCCCGTACACCGACAGCGTGATGGTCAGCAGAATGAAAACCCCGGCGGTGATCGAGGTGCGCACCGCGCGACCGACCGCCTCGCCCACGCCGGCCGGACCGCCAGTCGCGGTGTAGCCGTAGTACGTATGCACCGACATCACGGCGGCTGCCATCGCCAGCGCCTCGCTGAACGACCACAACAGGTCCGTCGGGTGCAGAAAAGACGAGAAGTAGTGGTCGTAAACGCCCCGCGACTGCCCGTAGATGATCGTCGTGCCAAACCGGGTCGCCAAAAACGACATCAACACGGCGACGGTGTAAATCGGGATGACCGCCAAGATCCCGGCCACGATCCGAGTCGACGCCAGGTAGGTGATCGGCCGGATGGCCATCGCCTCCAGCGCGTCGATCTCCTCGTTGATGCGCATCGCGCCGAGTTGCGCGGTCGCCCCGGCGCCGATGGTGGCGGCCAGCGCCACGCCCGCGGTCGCCGGTGCGATGAAACGGACATTGAGAAACGCCCCCAAGAAACCGGTGAGCGCTTCTATTCCGACGTTGGACAGCGTGTTGTAACCCTGCACGGCGATCAATGCCCCGGTGGTCAACGTCAGGAATCCGACGATCACCACGGTGCCGCCGATGACGGCCAGCGCCCCGGTGCCCATTCCCATGACCGCGATCAACCGCAGAACTTCACCGGGATAGCGCCGGACGGCGTCGACGGTAGACCCGAGCGCGTTGCCGTAGAAAGCCGTCTGCTCACCCACAGTGCGGATGCCGTCGACCAGACCGCCGAAAGTTTGGCGCAGCCGCGAAGGCCCCTCGTCATGTTCTGGCTGATTGCCCGCCCTGGAAGCAAACTTGCGCATGGCGGCGCTGCCCAGCTCGGACTTGGCATATTGCCGCCTAGCCCGCTGCAACTCTTCTTCGTCCGTCGCTTCGGTCGCAGTCACGGCGCCACCTTCACGCCGAACGCGGTGGCCAAAATGTTGATCAGGAACAGGGCCATGAACGCGAACACCACGGTCTCATTGACGGCATTGCCGACAGCGGTCGGCCCGCCGCCGACCGACAGCCCCTTGTAGCAAGCGATCAAACCGGCTGAAAGACCGAAAAGCGTTGCCTTGACAAGAGATACGATCACTTGTGGGAGGCCAGTGAGCAGTGTCATGCCGAACACGAATGCTCCCGGCGTGACGTGCTGAACGAATACCACGAAAAAGTAACTGCCCGAGAGTCCTACCACCGCGACCACCGAATAAAGCATTAGCGCAACGAACGTCGCAGCGACCACGCGGGGCACCACCAAGGCCTGGATGGGGTTGACGCCGATGACCTTCATCGCGTCGATCTCCTCGCGAATTGTCCTGGCGCCCAAATCGGCGCACATCGCGGTTGCGGCAGCACCGGAAACGACGATCGCCGTGACGACGGGACCCACTTGCGTGATCGAGGCGAGCGCGGCACCCGCACCGGACAGGTCGCCGGCGCCGACCTCTATCAGCACGATGTTCAACGTGAAGACGATCAGGACGGTATAGGGAATCGACAACACAATCGTGGGGATGATCGACACCCTGGCCACAAACCAGATCTGATCGATCAACTCCCGCCAGGCGAAGGGTCGTCGGAACATGGCGGCGAAAGTCTCACCGGCCAGGACGACGAAATCACCGACGGCGACGGCGGGCTTCGACCAGGCGACCCCCGACTTGGTCAGCGCTTCAGAGATTGAGGCCACCGGCTTACCCCGTTCGCCGGTAGGCATAGGCACGAGCCAACCATGAAATTTGCTCGGGCGACTCGCGCCAGGCCATTGGTCGACCCAGGGCGGCGTTCGGTAACTCCAGGCTGACCCCGAAAAAGTCGTCTTGCGCAGTTATCGGCCTAGCCGCGGCCACAGCACTCATCGGGGTTTGCTCGTTCTGCCGATAATCGATACGGCTCATCGCGCTCCTCTGTCCAACGGGGAAAGCTTTGGGTCACCCGGCTATCTGCAGGTATGGACGCGTACGGCCACGCGACATCGATGCCGCTTCTTGACTGCGCACACAGACCACGTCGGAAACTTACGGAACTGACGGTTCAGGTGCGAGGGTTCGAATCAACTAGAAGTAATCTGACCAGCGAGGAATCACCCAGCGATCAGCCCAAGCGCTCCAGGCAATCCTTTGGCTCAGGGTGAGCCGAACACGCCGCGCGCTACCAAGCAATTCAGCCGACGTTGGTGCCGCCCTCGGCGATCCGGCGTACCGCGTTGAGGAAGACGTCGATCTCCTCGAAGGTGTTGTAGAACGCGAACGACGGGCGAACCGTCGCCTCCAGTCCCAAGCGCCGCAGAGCTGGCTGGGCGCAGTGGTGTCCGGCGCGCACCGCGATGCCTTCGGCATTGAGCGCCTTGCCCACCTCGAGCGGGTCGTGGCCGGCCAGCACGAACGACAAGACGCTGGCCTTCTCGGTCGCGGTGCCCACCAACCGGACACCGGGGATGTCAGCCAGCCGGGGCGTCGCGTACTCGAGCAAAGCGTGCTCGTAGGCCGCAATCCGTTCGATGCCCAACCGCTCCACATAGCGCAGCGCCTCGCTGAGCCCGACGGCGTCGGCGATATTGCCGGTGCCGGCCTCGAACTTGGTCGGCGGCCCCTGATACAGCGAACGTTCCGTCGTGACGTCGGCGATCATGTGGCCGCCGCCCTGCCACGGCGGTGTCTCGATGAGCGCTTCCTTGGTGCCATAGAGCGCACCGATTCCGGTGGGGCCGTAGATCTTGTGTCCGGAGAACACGAAGAAATCCGCGCCGAGTTCAGCGACGTCGACCGGCATGTGCTGAATCGACTGGGCGCCGTCGATCAGCACCCGGGCGCCGTAGCGGTGACCCAACTCGACGACCTTGTCGACCGGGACCACCGTGCCCAGCGCATTGGAGACCTGGCTGGCGGCTACCAGCTTGGTCCGCGGGCCCAACAGCTCCTCGAACTCCGACAGCAGCAGGTTGCCCGCGTCGTCGATCGGCGCCCACTTCAGGATCGCTCCCGTCTTCTGTGAAATCAGTTGCCAGGGAACGATATTCGCGTGGTGCTCGAGGTGGGTGATGACGATCTCGTCGCCGGGTTGCAGGTGCTTGCCGCCCCAGGCGTGCGCCACCAGGTTGATCGCCTCGGTGGTGCCTCGCACGAACACGATGTCTTCAGCCGTTGGCGCGCCGATGAATTGGGCTACCGTGTCGCGGGCCTCCTCGTAGGCGTCGGTGGCCCGGGCCGCCAACTCGTGGGCGGCTCGGTGAATGTTGGAGTTCTCGTGGGCGTAGAAATGCGACAGCCGGTCGATGACCACTTGCGGCTTCTGGGTGGTCGCCGCGTTGTCGAACCAGATCAGCGGCTTTCCGTGGACGGTCTCCTTCAGGATCGGAAAGTCGGCCCGCACCGCGTTGACGTCGAACACCTCGTGCGCCACGTTTTCAAGGGGCAACGAGGGCAACGGGTCGGCCGCGGTCAGGAAGTAATAGTCGTGTTCGTCGCCGGCCGTCGCGTCCGGCGCGACCAGCGCTGCATCAGACCAGCCCAGCTCGGGAACCGACGGTGCCTCGGGCAACCAGTACGGCGCTGAGCCACGCGGGGCCACCGGAACAGACGGCACCGTTCCGGCCAACACACCGGGCACCGTCGGCACGATGCCCTCGGTGGGCACCGCGAAGGCGCTCAGGTCGGCCGTCGGCAGGTAGGGATCGGCGACGCTGCCGGTCGTTTCGGCGGCCGAGGGCGCAGCCGTCGTATCGGGGACATTGCCACGCGGGGCGACCGGCACGGTTTGTGGCGGGGGTTCGGGTTCGGCAGACGTCGGAGCGGGGACATAAATGTCCCCGGCACCCACCAGCGGGACCGGCGTGGGGTACAGATCGGCGGCGCCCGCCGCAGTCTGCCCGGCCGAGGCGGCCGCCGTCGTGTCGGGCACGTTGCCGCGCGGGGCGACGGGCGCCGACTGCGGCGGACTGTCGAATCCCGGGCGGACGCTAGCGGCGTACAGCTGGTTGGCCAGCGCAGCGAGTTCTGCGGCGCTAATCGGCAAGTCGCTTTCGGCGTCTAGCGCTCGATACTCACTTGTACTCATGGAACTGGTCTACAGCGAC
>NZ_JBAPPI010000619.1:0-3779 GCF_049280035.1 Mycobacterium sp.
GGAACACACCGCACGGGCCCGCGCGATCATCGGGCCGAACGCGCTGCTGGCGCCGGTGCACAACGTGGTGCTGAACGCCGACGCCGAGGAGGCGCGCGCAATCGGCCGCTCGGCGCTGGACCGCTACTTCGACACGACAAACTACGTGAGCAGTTGGAAGCGGCTGGGTTTCACCGATGCCGACGTCACCCGGCCCGGCAGCGACAAGCTCATCGACGCCGTCGTCGCCCACGGCACGGCTGACGACGTCGCCAAGCGCCTGAGCGAGTATCTGAGCGCCGGCGCCAACCATGTCGCGATCCTGGTGCACGGCGGGCCGGAGAAGGTGTTGCCGACGCTGTCGGAACTCGCTGGGCCGCTTGGCCTGTCACGCTAACGGGGGCTCAATTTTTAGCTAGTCAGGCTGGCAAGCAGACGCAGGCTTTCCTCGGATGGTGAACCGGGATCAGCGTGGTAAGTGACGATCATCTGACGTTGATCCGGTAGGTGCAGGATGGTGTAGTGCAGATCGAGCGGCCCCACTTGCGGATGGTCGAAGGCGGTGGGACCGATGCTTCGATGTTTGACGTCGTGACGCGCCCACAATGTGGCGAAGCGCTTGCTGGCGATGCTGAGTTCGCCGATGAGCTCGACAAGTTCGCGATCGGGAGGCTCCGCGCCCAGCACGGCTCGGACAAAGGGGACCATCCTGGTGGTGAACCTGTCCCAGTCACGGTAGAGCATGCGCATTTCGGGCTCGAGAAATGCTGCGCGCAGGATGTTTTCGCCCGGCGTAAAAAAGCGTGACAGCGCTCGGGCCACGCGGTTGGACGCCAGAATCGTCATGTTCTTGTTGACGACGAAGGTCGGGGTAAGCGGCCAACTGTCAATGAGTGTTTGCACGGCCGGGTCGATTCTTTCGGGCACCGAGCGTCGACGCCGACGCGGTGCCGGACGTGCTAACTCGCGCAGGTAGGTGGCGGCGTCCTCGTCGAGTTGCAGCGCGCGGGCGAGGCCGTCCAGAACTTGGTCGGAGGGCTGGTGGTCTCGTCCTTGCGCGAGTCTCAGGTAGTACTCGGTGCTGATGCCGGCAAGCATCGCGACGTCTTCGCGACGCAATCCCTCGACGCGTCTGCGCTCGCTGTCCGGCAGGCCGACATCGCCGGGCTTGATCAATTCCCGGCGGGCCCGCAGGAAACCGGCCAGCCCACGGGATGTTTCCATCGACCAAGGTTAGGGTGCCGGGTCGCAGAAAGGGTGGCCCCGGGATTACCAGTAACGACGTGGCCTGGATACCCGGTGCGTGAGGGTGCATCGTGGTCGCGTCGGAATGAGCGGTTAGTCGGCTATGGTCGCTGCCATCCATGAAGGAATTTGCATGCCTATTCGCACGTATGGGCCAACGACGACCGCGGCCGAGATCGTCAACGAACTAGACCTGGACGGTCATCGCGTCATCGTGACCGGCGCCAGTTCGGGGATCGGCATCGAGACGGCGCGCGCGCTCGCGTCGGCCGGCGCTGAGGTGACCCTGGCGGTTCGCAATGTTGAGGCCGGCGCAAACGTCGCCAACGGGATTGGCGCTGATCTTCCGCCGGACACAGGAGCGGTGCGGGTGGCCCAACTGGACCTGGCCGATCCGGCCTCGGTGGCCAGCTTTGTGCGCGCGTGGACCGAGCCGTTGCACGTCCTCGTCAACAATGCCGGCGTGATGGCCCTACCACAGCTCACCCGGACGGCCGCTGGCTATGAAATGCAGTTCGCCACCAACCACCTCGGTCATTTTGCGCTGGCCACCGGCCTGCATCGGTGGCTGGCCGCGGCAAAGGGCGCCCGCGTGGTGTCCGTCGCTTCGATCGGGCACCTGTTCTCACCGGTGGTCTTCGACGACTTGCATTATCGATTCCGCCCCTACGATCAGTGGACGTCCTACGGCCAGTCCAAATCAGCCAACGTGCTGTTCGCCGTGGGCGCCGCGCAACGTTGGGCTGGTGACGGCATCGCCGTCAACGCACTGATGCCCGGCAACATTGCCAGTACCGCGCTGGCGCGGCACATGGGCGAGAACGACCTTGCGAATTTCGCCGAAACGACCGCCTTGGGGCTGCCCCCGGTAAAGACGATCGAGCAAGGCGCCGCTACCTCGGTCTTACTGGCAGCCAGTCCCGACGTTGAAGGGGTAACCGGCCGCTACTACGAGGACTGCTCCGAGGCGACACTCGTCACTGAGCGCGGCACCCACACGGGTGGCGTTGCGCCCTATGCACTTGACCCGAACAATGCCGACCGCCTCTGGCACATCTCCACCGATCTAACCCAATAAATCTGCGGACCTCGGCGCGATCGGCGGTTCAGACCCACGCAACCAGCGGAGCTCGTCGTCGTTGGCGGGCTTGTTAGCGCCGGTAGGGCACGTGAAACCCGTTTTGACGCTGCCTAATTTGGGTAGGCCCAGCCCATGAAAAGGGGCATCACCTTTGTCGCCGCAGTGCTTGCCGCGGCCATCGCGCCGTTGGGCGCGTGCGTAAACCAGCCCAGTAGCCAGCCCACTACGTCACCGCCCCCCGGCACAGAGCGAATGGCCACGCAGTTAAAGACCGCGGACGGGACTGTGGTCGCCAACGCCACCTTCGATTTCGCGAACGGCTACGCGACAGTGACCGTGGAAGCCGGTTCCAACCAAGTCCTGAGCCCCGGTTTCCACGGACTCCAAATCCACTCGGTGGGCAAGTGCGAGGCCAATTCGGTTGCGCCGACAGGAGGCTCGAACGGGGATTTCCAATCCGCTGGAAGCGTCTACCAGGCGCCGGATCACACTGGTTATCCCGCCAGCGGCGACCTGACTGCATTGCAGGTGCGCTCCGACGGCTCGGCGAAACTCGTCACCACCACTAACTTGTTCACTGTCGCGGATTTGAGAAACAGCTCGGGTACTGCACTGGTCATCCACCAAAACCCAGATAACTTGGGCACTACGCCCACGAGTGATTCGGGCAAGCGGGTGGCCTGCGGTGTGATTGCCGCGGCGACGACGACCTCAACCACCACCACGACAACGAGCGTCAGCACGATCACCACGACGGTCGCCGTACCACCGCCGTCCACGAGCACGAGCACCGTCACGGTTACTAGCGCCCCGGCCGCCACATCAACGCCGACTACGACGACGACTAATCGTCTTCCGCCCGGCAGCTGACGCGCTAAGCGAAGCCTGCCGAAGACCTTGCGGCCCCTAGAACCAGAAAGATAGTTGCGGGGTCCACGGGTTGACTGCGTCTGATACGAAAGACGCAGAAACAGCGCCAGCGGACGGAAGTGAACCAGTGAGCGGTAATCGAAGAGTCGTCGCCCGCTTGCCGCTTGTTCTCGCCATGATCGTGTTCGCGCTCGCCGGATGTACCGAGCCGACAGCGCCGCCAACCACGAAGACGGTGGCCGGCTCGGCCGCAACGGCGTCGCCCGCGACAGGGCCGGCGAGACCGGCGGTGATTCCCGTGGACGCGCAGCCGCGGCTGGCATCAGATCCCGCACAGCTCGCCGACGACCTTGTCGTCGACGAGCAAGCGCTGCATGACCCGTCGACGCCGGAGGCAGCGCTGGTGGCGGCGGCGCGCCGCCAGCAGGCGGCCTACCGCGCGATCGGGCAGCACCCCGAAAGGGACGCAATCACGCGCCCGCGAATCCCGCCGTCATTGCTTGACGTCTACGACCGCAACGTCGACGCCCGCCGGGAGCTCACCGCGATAACACCCGTGAGAGCCACGCTGCCCGCATGGCGCGTCGAGCCACCTGCTCCCGCC
>NZ_JBAPPI010000620.1:0-7405 GCF_049280035.1 Mycobacterium sp.
CGAGCTGCGCACCGGGCTGACGCCGGCGCCGTTCGGCGACGACGCCGCCGACTGGCGGCTGCGCGCCGAGGTGTGGCGCTCGCCGCATGCCGTCATCGGCGGTTCGGACGCCGGCGCGCACCTCGACATGATGTGCGGCGCGATCTACACCACGTCGCTGCTTGGCCACGGAGTCCGCGAGCACCAGGTGGTGACGCTCGAGGAAGCGGTCCGGCTGGTCACCGATGTGCCAGCCCGGCTTTACGGGCTGGCCGAGCGGGGCCGGATCACGCCGGGCTGGCACGCCGACTTGGTGTTGTTCGATCCGGCCACCGTCGACCACGGGCCGGAGCGCACCCGTTACGACCTGCCCGCGGGCGCACCGCGGTTGGTCGCCGACGCCCGCGGCATCTCTTCGGTGCTGGTTGGCGGTGTCGAGGTGTGTCGCGACGGCGTCGCCACCGGGGCGCTGCCCGGCACCGTGCTGCGGTCCGGCCGCAACACTCAGACGGTGCAGGCCTCGTGAACCCCGCCGTCGGAGAATTCGACCCGGCCGAACTGCAGGGCGGGCTGCTGATGCAGGTCGAAAACGTGCACGAGCGGCTGCGCGAGGCGCGGTCGCGGAACCGGGTGGTGGTCGGCAGCCCGTTTACCGAAACCTCGAGCGAGACACTGGGCTCCGCCGGGGTGACCGTGCTCGGATACGACGAATGCCAGACGGTGCTCACGCACCCCGACACGTTCTCCTCGTCGATCTACGACACGATCATGGGCCCGGTGATGGGCCGTACCCTGCTCGAACTCGAGGGCGCCGACCACCGGGCCAATCGGGCGCTGGTGTCCCCGTCGTTCCGTGCCGCGTTGCTGGACCGCTGGCGCAGCGAGTTGGTGGAGGTGGTGGTCCACGAACTCATCGACGGCTTCGCGCCGCGCGGGCGGGCCGAGTTGGCCCGCGACTTCACCTTCGCGTTCCCGGTACAGGTCATCGCGCGGATCATGGGTCTACCGCGGCAGGATTACCCGCGCTTCCAACGGCTTTCGATTGAGTTGCTCAACGTGGTCTACAACTGGGACTGCGGGATTGCCGCATCGGCGACGCTCAAGGCGTACTTCAACGAGATCCTCGCCGAGCGTCGGCGTCATCCGCAGGACGACCTGATCACCATGCTGTCGCAGTCTGAGATCGACGGGACGCGACTCACCGATCACGAGATCTTCGCGTTCTTGCTGCTGATCTTGCCGGCCGGAGTGGAGACGACCTACCGCGCTTCGGGCAACCTGCTGGTCGCCTTGCTCACCGAGCCGGACCAGCTCGACGCGTTGCGAGCCGATCGCGGCATGCTGCACGGCGCCTTCGAGGAGGCGTTGCGGTGGGAGCCGCCGATCACCACGGTGATGCGGGTGGCGGCGCGCGATTGCGAGCTCGGCGGCGTCGCTATCCCGGCCGGAACAAATGTCAGCGTCAGCGTCGCTGCCGCCAACCGGGACCCGAAGCGCTACCCGGACCCGGATCGCTTCGATCCCACCCGCAAGAACATCGCCCACCTGACGTTCGGCGGCGGCCCGCATCTCTGTCTGGGCATGCATCTGGCGCGGATGGAGGCGGCGGTCGCGATCAACGCGCTACTGGACCGGCTGCCGGATCTGCGGTTGGACCCGAGCGCCCCCACGCCGCATGTCGCCGGCATGGCGTTTCGCTCCCCGGCGGCGCTGCCGGTCGAATTCACCTGCTGCTGAACAAGTCTCGCGTCAGGTGAGCGGGAGCCACTGTGTGATGATGTGCGAGATCTCGATGTAGACCGGGATCCCGATCGTGACGTTGTACGAGAACGTCAAACCCAGCGATGCGGCCAGCGGCAGGGTGGGGCTCGCCTCGGGGATCGCCAGCCGCTGAACCGCGGGCACAGCGATGTACGACGCCGCGCCGCAGAGTACGGCGAACAGGATGTAAGTGCCCGGCTCGAAATGGGCATGGGTGAAATGAGCGTAGGCATGAGCGACGATGAGCCCGATAGTGGCGAACAGGTTGGGCGCCAGCAGGCCGAAGGCGATGAAACCGGGGCCTGCGCTCTTCAGGTCCTTCAATCGGCGAGCGGCAGTCATCCCCATTTCGAGCAAGAACAGACACAGCACGCCCTGGAAGGCCGCCACAAAGACCTTGTCATTGTCGTGCACGACCTTCACTCCCTGCAACCGACTGATGAGGCCGATGACGATGCCACCGAAGAGCAGATAGAGCCCTGGGTTGAGCAAGACTTCCCTGAGCAGCTTGACTGTGCGAGCGCCCGACTTTGCGTCATCCGAATCGACGCTGTCACCGGGATGCTTCCGCAGTTCCAGGGCTATCTCCGTCTCCTGCTCGATCGCCAGCTCGTGTTCGCTATCGAGCTGCTTCCCCGGTGCCGGCCGGCTGGCCGCACCGGGCCCCACGTTAGCCACCGGCTTGTAGCCGGGCTCGCCCGGCATGTTCCCCAACGCGTCCATCCCCTTGTGCCGCAGCCGCGCCGCGAAATACAGCGCCACCAGGCAGCCAGGCATTTCCATGACAGCCAACATCACCGACATGAAACCGTTGAAGGCCATCCCCACGGTCGTAAGGACGCCGATGCAGGTTGCGAACGTGCCTGCCGAGTCCGAGCCGTAATAGCCGGCGACCGTGGCCCTGTCGATCCGCCGCATCTTCGTCATGCGGGTCAGCAGCACATAGGCGAGAAAACCTATCAGGAAGTTCAGCAGGAATCCCAGGACGATGAATCCTACGATGCTGCCGATGCTCCCTACATGGATCGTGGCGAGCTCTTCACCGCCCTTCCAGCCGATGGCCAGCAACAGGTACATCGTCACGCCCTGATAGATCACATAGGGAAACTCGAATTGCACCTTGAGAATCGGGATAAAAAAGCCGAGGTAGAAAAATAACAACAACGGCTTGAAGAGGTTGTGTCGGAAGTTCTCCCAGAACTCCAGGAGCATTGTAAGTCTCCCTTGATGTGCGCGGCTTGCTCGAAATTCGTGACCGCCGCGATGGGGCCACGAGTTTCAGAGCCTAATCCCGGAGCGCTACTTCATAAAGTGGCCACTCCCACATTTGAGCTGGGAAGATGCTGCGAAAGTGCTGGGAACTCCGGCCGCAGCGTCGCAATTCGCAAATATAGAGTCGCCAAATAATCCGCTGTCGCGGATCGACCCGTTTATTCGTTTATTCGTTGAGAGCTATTTCTCGTTACTTCTTGGAACCAACCAGTGGCGGCCGCACCACGGGCTCCTTGATCCGGTGCGTTACCGATGCCCACGCCGATGGCGAATAGTGCGTCGTGACTTCCTCGAACCCATCGACGCGGGAAACGGTGAGCACGCCAGTTTCTTGATTGATGGTGAGCTTGTCGCCGTCCAGTGCGTGGACCTCTTCTCCGTCAAGGAGCCGGATGATGAACACGATGCTGTCCTCTCGTCAGAGTGCGGCCTGGCCTGCGATCGTACGGTCGATCCGCTCACGGATCAGATCCATTGTGGGACTGCGACGTGAACGGTTCGAAAACGTGCAATGACAACCAATCACAGGCTGCGCCGGGCGGCGACGGACACCGCGAAGCCTGGTTGCCGCCAGCTGGTCGAGTTCGCAGCTCAGCCGGTGCTCAAGCCGCATCCGCCGCGGCGGCCCGCGGTTAAAGTCAGGCCTACTAAAAGTGCGGGTGACCAGGCATGCGGACCGCAGTAGTGATGTTTCCGCTGACGGCGGGCTCGACCCGGCGCTAACCCTACGGAGCGCCTACGAACGGGACGGGCGAACCTGGCTGCGGGCCGGAGCCGGCATCATCGCGGCCTCGGATCCCGACCGGGAATTCGAGGAGACCTGCGAGAAGCTGGCCACGCTGGCACCGCATCTGGTTGCCCGCTAGTAGGTGCGCCAGCGCTTTAGCCGACTTCGGCGTCCGGCGAGCGCTCCAGATAGTCGGCCAGAATACGGCTCACCAGCGACTCGATGGTCGATTCGATAGACGACGCCAGGGTGGCGGTCACGGATGCGACGGCTTGGCTACGAAACCGGACCAGCATGGTGATCAACTCGGCGATTTCGGTGTCGGCGGGTAGGGCTTCCCGCGGTTTGATCCGGTCGGCGACGTGTTCGGCGCCGGCGCGCACCAGCATCTCGCTGATCTGGTCGACCAGCGGGACGATGTTCTCGTGCAGGTCGACGAGTTTTTCCATGCTCACGCCGTAGCCGCGGATCTCGTTGAACGCGTCGATGAGTTTGGGACGGGTGATGGTGGCGTCGGCGCCGTCGACGCGAATGACTTGCAGGCCCACCAGTCGATCGAATGCCTTGGCGTCGTTGATGAGTCGCTGCGCCTCGGCCAGCGGCACGGTCTGCGACTTCTCGGTGGTCCAGGTTCCCACGATTGCGGATTCCAGGCCGAGAACGTCGCCGAGATTTTTACCTTCTTCCCAGGCGCTGAGCATCTCTCGGACGTGGGCAATGGTGTATCCGCGGTCCAGCATCGAGGTAATCAGCCGCAGCCGGGTCAGATGAGTGTCGTTGAACAGCGCAATCCGCCCGACCCGCAACGGTGGCGGTAACAGCCCGCGGTCGCGGTAGACACGAATGTTGCGGGTAGTGGTACCGGCCAGCCGGGCCAAGTCGTCGATGCGGTATTCCCCGGATAGCGGCGCACTGTGTGGGTGGCGGACCGCCGCGTCGAAAAGCTGCGACACCGCGTTTTCGATGACCTCCCGCGACTGCCGCCGAACGCGCTTGGGCGCGCGCCGCAGGTTGGCCAGGACGCCGGCGATGGTGCCGGTCTCTGCTCGGGTCGCTCGGTCGGGTGGCATCGTTCAGGCGTATGAGCTGAGGCGAGTATCGGCGGTGTGAGCGACCGCGTCGTAGTCGGCGAACCGGAAGTCCCGCATCTGTCGAAGGTACTGCGTCGCGGTTCCGGGGTACATCGAGGCGTTGAAACCGTCCTTGGTCAGATACCAACTACTACAACCCGACATCCATGTCGTCTTGGTGAGCCGCCGCTGAATGCGCTCGTTGTAGCGGCGTTGGACGCCTTGACGAACGTCGAGGTACCGCAAGTCGTTGTCGAGGATGGTGGTGACACCCCGCACGACGTAGTCGAGCTGGCCCTCGATATAGACCAGCAGCGAATTATGGCCCGGCCCGGAGTTGGGACCGGTCATGAAGAACAGGTTCGGATACCCGTGCGCGCTGGCGCTCTTGTAAGCCTGTGCACCGCCGGCCCATTCGTCGCTCAGCATGCGCCCGCCGAGCCCGGTGACTGCGAACGGCGGTCCGGTCAAATGCACGTCGTAACCGGTGGCGAACACGATGCAGTCCAGATGGTGCTCGATGCCGTCGCTGGTCCGGATGCCGACCGGGCTCAATGTCGCTATCCGCCAGTCGATGAGCTTGCAGTTGTTGCGTTGCAGGGCGGGGTAGTAGTCGCTTGAGACCAGCATGCGTTTGCAGCCCGGGGTGAAGTCGGGAGTCAGCTGGCGGCGCAGCCACGGGTCTTTGACCTGGCGGTGCAGGTGTAAGCGGCCCAGCCGGGCCACCAGCGAGGTCAACGGGGTGTTCCACACCAGGGCGGTGGCACTGGCCTCATGCCCCCAAAACAATGCTTGACGCGCAAGGTGTTGAACCGCAGGGGCTTTAGTGAACACCGATTGCACAGCGGGTGGAGTGGCGACGTCCCAGCGCGGCAGCACCCAACCCGGGGTACGTTGAAAAACCTTGACGAACTCGGCTTGTTTGACCAGTTCGGGAATGATCTGGATGGCGCTGGCGCCAGTGCCGATGACCGCGACCCGCTTGCCGGCGAAGTCATAGTCGTGGTCCCACCGGGCACTGTGGATCTTGTGCCCGCGGTAGGTATCGATGCCGCGGATGTCGGGGAAGCTGGAGTCGGGTAGTGGCCCGGATGCCAGCACGACGGTCCGGGCCCGAAAGCGCTTGCCGGCGGCCGTGGTTGCGGTCCACACGCCGGCCTCGTCGTCGAACGACAACCCGGTTACCTCTTGGCCGAACCGAATGTGGCGGCCGATATCGAATCGGGTGGTCATGTCCTCGAGGTGTTCGCGGATTTCGTCGGCCGGCGAGTAGGTCCGCGACCAGCCCGGGTTTTTGGCGAACGAAAACGAGTACAGCAGCGACGGGATGTCACAGCTGGCACCCGGATAGCTGGTGTCACGCCAGGTTCCACCCACCTGGTCGCTGCGTTCCAGGATGACGATGTCGCCCGCCCTGTTGAGGCCGGCTTTGCCTAGTTTGATCGCAGCGCCGAGCCCGCTGAAGCCGGCCCCGACGATCAGCGTCGCATAGGTATGTGTGTTCGCCATGATCACGCCGCGGGCTCGTGGGTCAGTTCTTTGAACCAGCTGGGCGTAGGTCGTAGCAGTGGCCTGGGATAGCGATCCGACAGCCACACCATGGAATTGGCCAGCAGGTGATACGGGTGGCGCGGGTTCACCACCATCGCGGAATGTAGTCTGAGGATTTGATAGGTGGGCACTCGCCAGGTGTGTTCGCCTCGCTCGCCGAGCTGCTTGAACCGTTTGACCGCGTTGTAGAGCCGCTCGGGCTCCATGCCCATGTCGTCAAGCTCGTTGCGCACCCGGTTGAGCAGCGGCAGATACATCAACGCGCCGATGATCAGCCCCGGTGAGGCCACGTTGCCAACGAAGTCGATCGCGAGCTTCCGGGCCTTGGCGTGGCCGATCATGTTGAGCACTTCGAAATCGACTGCAAGGTGCCGTGATTCATCATTGTTGATCTTTTCGAAGACTTGGTGGCAGACCGGATCCTCGACCTCGTCGAGCAGGAACTTCAGCAGCGCGCCATCGAGTGCGACCTCGAGCATCGGGATGACGGTGCCCAGGATCGCCAGCGACATCCCGTCGGCGTAGGCGTCGAGCCATTGCATGGCCAGCCGGATGTTGACGTTCGGTTCGGGCATTTCGCCGTCGTCGAGCATGCCCCAGCGCTTCATCAGCGCCAGCTCCGCATTGGCATGGCGTTGCTCTTCGGCGTGGAAGTATCGGTAGATCTCCGCCAGCGTCGGGTCGGGCGCCTTCTTGGCCAACGCCGAAAATCCACGGGCGCCGATATTCTCGATCCAACAGAGGTCGGCCATAAACGCTTTCAACTTAGGTCGGAATTCGTCGTCGATGGTCTCGGCGCCGGGTGCCGCCCAATCGATATCGGCAAGCGCCCACTGGCGATCCTTGATCTTGGTCAGCATTGTCTGCATATCGATACTCACGCCGATCCTCCTTCGGATTGGTGCTGTCAGAGCGGGGCGTGCCGGGATACCAGGCCCATTCCACGGGTGTACGTGCCAGGGACCAAGCGTTTGATGTTCCAGCCGATCTTGGCTTCGAGCTGCGGCATGCAATACAGCTCACCGCGATCGTGGGTGTCCAGGCA
>NZ_JBAPPI010000621.1:0-5568 GCF_049280035.1 Mycobacterium sp.
GATCTTGCCGTTGCACGCGTCCGCGCCAACTGGTACCGGCGCGCGGGTTGGCGTGACGGTCAAGTCCAGTTCCATCGACTGGCCGCCCTGATCAACGCCGCGCAGGCTGACGCCATAGGTGTAGGGCCGCAGTTCACCGTCGTCGTCACGGCAGGACGTCCACGCCACCGTGCCCGCACTGCTTTCGTAGCGGATGTCGAGGTAGCCGGCGGCCATGGACATTTTCGGTCGCGCATCCGGTTGCATGTTCTTCGGCGGCATGTCGTAATCGGTGTAGGTGCCGTATTCGCCGGTATCGCAATCGAAGAGCGACATCGTGTAAAAGTCGGCGACCACTGTCCCGCCCGGGCGGTTCTTGTTGAAGATGGTCAGGAAAGCGAACGCGCGGCCCGTCGCACCGGTCAGCTCGCCGGCGATGAACCAGGTGTCGGATTCCTGATCGGCGTGTTCGCCTTCAGCGGCAGGGAAATCCAGCGCGCGGTCGTCGGGCACAAGCCGGAACGGGTAATTGCGCCAATCGGTGTTCATGTCACCCCTCGGGAGTATCGATTGCGTCGTACTTATCGGCTCCGAGGAACTCACGCACCTTGTCGATGTGGTCGTCGGCGCCCAGTTCAAGAGTCTCGGCGGCCAGCCCGTAGTCGATAATGGCGATCGCGGATTGAGCGATGTGCTTGGAGAACGCCCGCTTGGTGGTCTGCAGTGCGCGGGCCGGCTGAGCCGCCAGCCGCGCGGCAAGCTGTAGCGCCTCGTCCATCAGGGTGTCGGCGGTGGTGACGCGATTGGCCAGGCCCAGATTTACCGCCAGCTCGGCTGGAATGCGCTCACCGGTGTAGATGTATTCCTTGGCGCGGATCAGGCTGGTCATATATGGCCACAGCAACGCCCCGCCGTCGCCGGCCGTCAGCCCGATCGAGACATGTGGATCGCACAGATAGCTGCGCTCGGACATCAACACCAGGTCGCAACACAGTGCCAGCGATGCGCCCAGCCCGACGGCGGGGCCGTTGACCGCCGCGACGACTGGCAGGCGGAAGTTGATCATCGCGTTCAGAATGTCTGACGCCTGCGCGGAGATGTCATACCGCAGGGCAAGGGAGCGGTGCTGGGCTTTCAGGAACGCGAAATCTCCTCCGCCGCTGAACGTTTTGCCGGCGCCGGTGAGCACCACGCAGCGGGCTTCGGCGTCGCGCTCGAGGTCGCGCCATACGTCGAGCAGCTTGTGGTGCAGGCTCGCGTCGATGACATTATGAGCATCCGGGCGGTTGATCGTGACGATCCGTACAGCGCCATCCGTTGTCACGCGAAGTTCGTCGCTCACATCGGCCTTCACTATTGACCCGAGGCTCATGGCTGGCTTTTTTGCTATGTTAGCATCAATAGCGAAGTTGCCGTCGCCCTTTTCAGAGGTGGTGTCCTAATGACGGAAAACCGCGACCACCGTTGCTACGACCAGCTTTTCATCGGCGGACACTGGCGCGAGCCGTCCAGTCCGAACCGGATAGCGGTCATCTCGCCGCATTCCGAAGAGCCGATCGGCGAGGCTCCTGCTGCCGCCCCGGCCGACGTCGACGCCGCGGTCGCCGCCGCACGACGGGCATTCGACCACGGCCCGTGGCCCCGACTCGACCCGAGCGAGCGGATGCGCAGGGTCGAAGACCTCGCGACCATCTACTCCGGTCACCTCGACGAGATGGCCGACCTGATCACCGACGAGATGGGTTCCCCGCGCAGTTTCAGCCGGCTCGGTCAAGCGACGGCAGCGCTGTCGCTAATTCACCTCGCGCTGGCGGTCGCCCGCGACTTTCCCTGGGCCGAACGCCGCCAGGGGGTGCTCGGCGAAGTACACCTGCGCCGAGCACCGGTCGGTGTGGTCGGGGCGATTGTGCCGTGGAATGTGCCGCAATTCCTGATCATGCCCAAGCTGATTCCCGCCCTGATCGCGGGTTGCACCGTCATCGTCAAACCCGCACCCGAAACACCTTTGGATGCTTTGTGGTTGGCCGAGATGATCGAGCAGCTGGATCTGCCTGACGGGGTGGTGTCCGTACTCCCCGGGGGAACGGATGTCGGCGAGGCGCTGGTGCGCCATCCGGGTGTGGACAAGATCGCGTTCACCGGGTCAAGCGCAGTTGGGCGCCGGATCGCCGCGCTGTGCGGCGAGCAACTCAAGCGCGTCGGCCTGGAACTCGGCGGCAAGTCGGCGGCGATCATCCTCGACGATGCTGATATCGACAAGACGGTCAAGGGCCTGAAGAGCGCGAGCCTGATGAACAATGGCCAGGCCTGCGTCGCGCAGACCCGCATTCTGGTCAGCGAACGGCGTCGCGACCAGGTCGTTGACGCGCTGGCCGACATGATGTCGGGTCTGCAGGTGGGCGATCCGTCCGATGAGGCGACCGATGTCGGTCCGCTGGTGGCCGAACGGCAGCAACATCGGGTGCAGGACTACATCAGGTCCGGGGTGAAAGAGGGCGCCCGCATGGTCCTTGGCGGCGAGGACGCTCCGAGGGAGCGAGGCTGGTACGTGCGGCCGACGCTGTTCGTCGACGCGAACAACGACATGCGCATCGCGCGCGAGGAGATCTTCGGCCCAGTGCTGAGCGTGCTGACTTACCGCGACGAAGACGATGCAATCCGCATCGCGAACGACAGCGACTATGGTCTGGCCGGGTCGGTGTGGACCGCCGATGTCGCACATGGCCTCGAGGTCGCCGCGGGCGTGCGCGCCGGCACGTATGGCATCAACATGTACACACTCGATATCGGCAGCCCGTTCGGTGGTTTCAAGCAATCGGGCATCGGCCGCGAGTTTGGCCCGGAAGGTCTGCACGAGTATGTCGAGCTGCAGTCGGTGATCAGCAAAGGGCCGATGCCACCGTTGCCGGGTTAACGACGGCTGCCAGCCGGGTTACGGCAAGCCGCGCCGAGCGCACGTTGCTGGTGATTCGTTATCGTTTGCACTCCAATGGATGACTTATGAATGCGATTCGCGTCAAGCGCGTCAGTGAGTTCAACGGCGACGACGTTGTGTTGTTGGCTATGGACCACGCCGGGCTTGGCACCTTTCTGGCAGCGCTGACTCAGGCAGAGCAGCAAGGATCGTCGCAACTGCAGTGCCGCGGAAGGATTCACGACTTCGTCATCGAGTCCGGCGCCGCCGACATCGAGCTGGATGACGATCGCGCGGTGTGGCGGCTAGATCACACCAAAGCGGTCGAAATCATTGAGAAGTTGAAGGTGTTGAGCAGCAGCGGTCACCCATGTCATCACTATGTCGATGACATGCTCAGTCCGGCGCCCACGCTTGTGCTGTCACGCGACGAGTACATATCGCCGAGCTGGCTAACCGCGGGAAAAGAGCCGATTTTTGGGGACGACTCTGAATGAACATGCGGCGAACCCGCAACGATGTCACGCGGGAAGGTCGGCGGGAGTTGCCCGTCGGCTGCCCAGTTGTACTGGCAGCCGGGTGAATCCGCGCAAATTGACCAGACCACGCCGTTGCGCGGGTGCGACCAGGCGCAGATCGGGGAAGGTTTCGAAGAGTGCCCGCAGTGCGGTCGCGCCTTCGATGCGGGCCAGGGCGGCGCCGAGGCAAGCGTGCACGCCGGAGGCGAACGCCAGGTGCTCGCGTGCGTTGGGCCGGTCGATATCGAAGCTGCTGGGGTCGGTGAACACGTGGGGGTCACGGTTGGCGCCGGCCAGAAGTAGTGCGACCATCTCGCCGGCCGCGATGTGGTGTCCGGCGATTTCGACATCGCACCCAGCGGTGCGCGCGGTCATCTGGACGGGGCTGTCGAACCGCAGGATCTCCTCGACGGCCGCAGGCCACAAGTCGGGGTCATCGCGCAACCGAGCCAACTGCTCGGGGTTTTGCAGCAGCACAACAATGCCATTGCCGATCAGGTTCACCGTGGTCTCAAAGCCCGCGCCGACCAGCAGCGCAGCATTCGCGGTGAGCTCACGATCGGTGAGTGTGCCGTCGGCGGCCATCCTGCTGAACGGATTGTCGCTCGGCCCACCGGTGCGCACCTGGTGAAAGCGCTCACGTAGATCCTCATCGGCGCCTCGCAGCCCATCGATGGCACAGCGGTAGGTCTTCCAGCCGATTCCGACATCCAACAGCGGGGCGCCACTGTGACCCCACTCCAGCATGCGCGGCTGGACGTCGGGGGGCAGGTCGAGGATCTCGCCAATAATCGCGACCGGCAGTTGAGCCGCGAAGTCGGCGATCAGGTCAGGGTTCGGTGTGGCGGCGATCCGGTCTATCAATTGCCTGGTGACCTCGACCACCCGCGTACTCAGCGTGCCGATGGCGTGCGGGGTGAAGCTTTGAGCCACCAACTGTCGGTAGCGGGTGTGCTCGGGTGGATCCACCACCACCATCGCGGGCTTATCCACCGGATTGGGCACGCCGGGGTCAGTGCGCGAGATCAGCGCCCGAAGCGGCCGCGGCACCATTTCTGCCTGCCCGGTGGCACCGAATCTTTTGTCTCGCAGAATTTCTCGACAGACACCATGATCGACGCTCACCCATGTGAACGGTGTGTGTACCAGCGGTCCCTGCGCCCTGAGTTCTTCCATCAGCGGGTAGGGATCGTTGCCGCGTCCGTGACTGGCGAGCAGCCGAGCCAACGGATCGCCTGCCCGCGCCCGAACCGCCATAAACGCTCGAGGCACGCCATGCATTGCCAACCAACGAACCCATAGACCGACACGCATGGCAACTCCGCTTCCGCGAGCAACGCTACCCGCTATCATGAGACGTATGAGACGATAAGACAATCAATGTCTCGTATGCTTCGATGGCCACGATACGGCGGCCGCGCCGAACGAGCAAGGAGGAATTGAGTGACGTCGACCCGAGCGGCGGAGTTCATCCGACGAATTGCCGAACCCGACCCCGCCGTCGTAGCCCAGCTCGACAACCCCGACCAGATCACCACGCGAATCCTGGCAGCCGCGCTCGAGCAGGCGGAACTGGTCGGGATGCGACGCTCCACGATGGAAGACGTCGCCCGCCGCAGCGGCGTAGGTCGAGCGACCCTCTACCGGCGTTTCCCCACCAAAGCTGCGCTGACCGACGCCCTGGTGCTCGCCGAAGCGCGCCGCTTCCTGCAGGGCAGCGCGGCCGCACGCTCGCACGCCAGCACGTTCGAAGACCGCATGGTCTACGGCACCGTGTTCACCGTGACATTCCTCCGTGAACACTCGCTGCTCAGGAAGATGCTGCGCACTGAGCCCGAAGCGATTCTGCCGAGCCTGACCATCGACGCTGGCGCCATCCTTGATTTCGCCACCGACTACTCCGTTGCGTGGTTGCGCACCGAGCTCTACGGCACTGCCAAGACAACGCCCGCCCAGGAGCGCCACCTGCGTACTGTCGCAGAACTACAGACTCGCCTCACCCTGTCGTTTATCGTCACCCCACACACCAGCATTAAACTCGCCACCATCGACGACACCCGCACATACGTGCGCGATTACCTCATGCCGATGGTCACTGGGCCTAGCTGATCCGCCCGGAGAACAAAGCGCTACGAGTTTCGGTCGTCCTGCGGCTGC
>NZ_JBAPPI010000622.1:0-4075 GCF_049280035.1 Mycobacterium sp.
GAAGAAGTCGACCGCGGCAAAGCTGTCCTGCAGGCGTCGGCAGTCCACCAGGACGACCGCGCCGATCGCGCCGCGCACCAGGTCGTCCCACATGAACCAGAATCGGCGCTGCCCTGGAGTACCGAACAGGTAGAGCACCAGATCCTCGTCCAAGGTGATCCGGCCGAAATCCATCGCTACCGTGGTGGTGCGTTTGTCTGGGGTGGCCTCCACCATGTCGACGCCTACCGAGGCGTCGGTGACCATCGCCTCGGTTCGCAGTGGCATGATCTCCGAAACCGCGCCGACGAACGTCGTCTTACCGGCGCCGAACCCGCCCGCGATGACGATCTTCGTCGACGCGGTATCACGCGCCTTCGGATGCGGTTGGGCCCCTCCCTTAGAGGGCTCGTAGGCCACGGAGCGTCCTTCCTATGAGTTCGCTGCGTTCGTCGCGGGTCGAGCGATCGGTCAATGTCCGGTTCACTCGAAGGTAGCCCGAAGTCACCAGATCACCGACCAACACACGCGTGACACCGAGCGGCAAATCCAGCCGAGCCGAGATTTCGGCAACGGATGGACTCTTGACACACAGTTGGACAATCCTGCCTCGCACGTCGTTGGGTGGCCATCGGTGAAAGAGCGCCGACTGCAACGTCTGCACCGGCGCCTCGAGCGGGAGCTCGACGCTGGCCTTGGTCCGTCCGGCCGTCAGCGTGTACGGGCGGACCAGGCTCGCCTCAGCTGCGGGTGGCGGCGACTCGCGACTGTCCATCGGCGATCACGAGGGTGACGGAGCACGTCGGGTCGACTGCACGACATTGCCCACCCGTTCAACAAGGACGGCCATCTCGTAACCGATCTGACCGATATCACAAGACGTCACGGCCAGCGTTGCCAAATGCGAGCCGTCGCCGACCCGCATCAACAGCAGGTAGCCGTTTTCCATCTCCACCACCGACTGCAGCACCTGGCCGCCGTCAAACAGCTGCGCGGCGCCGCTCGCCAAGCTGGCCAGACCCGACGACACCGCGGCCAGCTGATCCGCCCGCTCCTGCGGCAGGTGCTCGCTGGCCGCGATCAGCAGCCCGTCGACGGATACCAGCACTGCGTGCGACACCCCGGGAACCTCGCGGGCGAAATTCGACACCAGCCAATCCAGGGAGTTGTCCGAGCGAGCCGAATTGAAGCCAGACGTCATTCGTTATCGGATCCTTGTTCTGTATCGCGGGCGTGCGATCGTCCTGCGCGAACGCCGCCGAAATGGCTACTCATCGAGGCGCGGATCGCCTCCGGGTCTCGCACCGGTGCCTCATGGGCAGGTTTGCGGCCGGAATGCAATCCGCCGTTCGATACCGCCCCGTTGTCCTCGTCTGCCCGATGGTGCCCGACGCCCGAAATACCATTGTGCTCGGGCCCCACACCCCCCGGCACCAGCCGGGCGCCTGGGTCACGCACCGGGAGGCCCTGGTCGGTGTGGGCCTGCACGGGCACGTTCTCGACCTCTCCGGCCGCCGACCAACCATGGTCCCAGACCGACTTCCAATCCAGGTCGGCGCTACGCGCCAAGTCGTGCGGGTCAACCAGAAACTCGGAAAGCATCCGCTGGTAGATCAGATCCGACTCCGGCGGTTCGCTCGACGTCGCCGCGGCTTCAGCGGGCCAGGCATCGTCGACATCCTGCGGATCGGACTGAGCTGACGGCTCCGGCGCGACCGGCTCAGGCGCGACCGGCTCCGCTTCGGGCGGCTGCTGCCGGGTGAATCGCACCCGCGAGCCGAGAAACGACGACGTGTTCGAAACCGGTTGAGCCGCAGGGGCTTCCGGGGATTCGGAGGATTCACTAGCAGGCTCAACTACCTTTGGCCGCCGGCGTAGCGGTGACTCGCGCCGTGACGGCCGATCCGGTTGGTCGGCTGGGGCGCCGGTGATGCCGCTGGATCCGGGCCTGCGCCGCGGCAATAACGTGACCGGTGATTCGGTCGAATGGGAGCCGTTGCGCTCTGCCGTGTCCGCCAGCGCGGCGAGATCTGGCGTGTCGCCGGAATCCGCTGCGTCGGCCGGGTGATCGGGCGTGGCCGGCACTTCTGTGCGCACCGCCGCCGGTTCGCGCGGCGCAACGTAGCCGCCGTCCGCAGTGGCCAACAACGACGCCGGCAGATATACCTCGGCCGTCGTACCCGACCGCGCTCGCTCGGTCGACAAGCCGCGCAACCGCACCCGGACACCGTGTCGGTCGGCCAGTCGGCCGACCACGAAAAGACCCATATGACGAGCGCTCTCCGGAGTGACCTCTCCCCCGGCGCGCAACCGCATGTTGGCGATGCGCCGATCGCCGTCGGTCATGCCCAGCCCGACGTCGAGGATCTCGATCAGAACCGCCGCATCGCTGCGCTGTGAGGCCGAAACGCGGACCGGCGACGCGGGCGGTGAGTAGCGCAACGCGTTGTCGATCAACTCCGCAAGGAGATGAACGACATCGCCGGCGGCCGCGCCGTTGAACGCGCAGTCTGGCAGCATCGACGTTTCCACTCGGCGGTAGTCCTCGACCTCGGAGGTCGCGGCGTTGACGATCGACGACAACGGCACCGCAGCGCGTTGGTCTCCCCGCGAGCTCTGCGCCCCCGCCAGCACCAGCAAGTTGGCGCCGTTGCGGCGCATCCGGGCGGCCAGGTGGTCGAGGCGGAACAGGCTGTCGAGCCGATCGGGATCCTCTTCGTTGCGCTCCAGCCGATCGATGAGCGAGAGCTGCTGGTCGACCAGTGAGCGGTTTCGCCGTGACATGGTCTCGAACATGTCGTTGACCAGCAGCCGCAGTCGGGCCTCGTCACCGGCCAGCAGCAACGCCTGGGTGTGCAATTCGTCGACCGCGTGCGCGACCTGGCCGATTTCTTCGGTGGTGTGAACCGGTAGCGGCTCGGGCGGCTGTTCGTCACCGGCTCGAACGCGGGTGATCTCGCGTTCGAGGTCTTCGTGCGCGACCTTCAGGGCGCTGTCCCGCAGCACGCGCAGCGGGCGGACCAGTGAACGCGCCACCAGCAGCACGATGCCGAGGGCGGCGAGGATGGCCACCACCACGACAACGGTGTCGCGGATCGCCGCATCGCGCCGGTTGCGGGCCTGATCCTCGACGGATTTTGTGACCAACGCGGTGGTGTCTTTGATCACCTGTGCGGCGATCGCGTCGGTGGTCTGTATCGAGTGGAGCAGCGCCGGATTGTTGACAAGCAGGCTCTTCGGATCGGACAGAATTGCCATCCGGGTCACCATCTGCTGCTGCACCGTCTTGGCTTCTGCTGAGCCGACGCCGAGCACTTCAGCCATCCCGAACAGTGTCGACGGCTCGGTACCGGCCAGGGTGATCATCGACGTGCGCAGCTCGGGCTCGGGCAGGTCGGCGCCGCGGGTGATCAGCAGCTGCTGCATCATCATCTGGCCGCGGGCCCCGATCGCGCGGCTTAGTCCCTGGGCCGCAGCCCGGATTTGCACGTTGTCGACGCGTACCGATCCGTCAATCGCATTCTCGGCAGTCAAAAGGATCGGAGCGTAAGTGGTGACTCGCTCTCGCAAACCGATGGCGTTCGACGCCACCGCGTCTAGCAACGTCTGGCCACCGTTCAGCAGGGCGTTGACCCCTGCCCCGACATCGGCGGCAACGTCGGTTTCCGTCAGCCGGGCTTGCAGTTCGTGTTTGCGGGCGTCGAAATTCTTTTTCACGCCCTCGGCGTCGCCCCCGGTGGAACTCGCCAGCAATGCGACATCGAGCGCCGACATGTATTTGGTAATGGCCGGAACCACCTCGGCCCGATCGGCGGCCAGCCGAAGGTCGTGCGCATCGGTAAGCGCACCCGCGACACGCAATCCTCCGAAGACCATTGCCAGCACCAAAGGCACCGCGACAATGGCCACGACTTTCCACCGCACCGGCCAATTGCGCAGCGACCATGCCGCCGGCCGTTTCGCCCGTGCGGACTCGGCGCCGTTGTTGTCTGCGACGCGACTTTTGGCAGGCAGGACCGCCCGCGCGGAGCGGGCAAACATGGTCACCGGACTAGCGGAGTGTTAGCAACCGCTCCGCTGAATCGCAGTCTTAGCG
>NZ_JBAPPI010000623.1:0-4791 GCF_049280035.1 Mycobacterium sp.
TCGCAGCACCAGCCCTTGTTCGGTGAGCTCGTCGGCAATGGCCAGCACGGTGGCGCGCACCCGCGGATCGTCCGGCGGCAGGAACCGATTCAGTACTGCCAACAGCACCGACGCATCCAAGGCGTCCGAGCCGTACCGCTGCGTCAACACGCCCCGGGAGTCCACGCCGTTGGCGAGCACGTCGGCCTTGATCTCTTCGGCGATGGCCCGCCACTGCTGGGCATAGCTGCTCTCGCCCTGCCGCTCGGCCAGCTTCGATCCGCGGTCGACCGCCACCCAGCACGCCACCTTCGACGCGGTGAAATGTTGCGGTTCGCCGCGCACCTCCCAGATGCCGCGGTCGGGCTCGCGCCAGTGGTTGACCGCTTCTTCCACCTGCTGCTTCAGCACCGGCCACAGCGTTTCGGGGACTTGCTCACGGGATTTTGCGTGCAGGTAGAACGAGTCGAGGATGGCGCCCCAGATGTCGTGCTGGTCCTGGTTGTAGGCACCGTTGCCGATACGTACCGGGCTGGCATGGTCGTAACCGGAAAGATGGGGTAGTTCCTTTTCCACGAGCTGGCGTTCCCCGCCGACGCCGTACATCACTTGTAGCGGTTGGCTTTCGCCGTTGTTGGCTCCAGACACATCGGCGATGAACGAGAAGAAATCGTCTGCCTCGCGGTCGAGGCCCAGCGTATAGAGCCCCCACAATGCAAATGTCGAGTCGCGCACCCAGGCGTACCGGTAGTCCCAGTTGCGTTCGCCCTGCGGTGTTTCCGGAAGCGAAGTGGTGCAGGCAGCCAGCAGCGCGCCGGTGGGCGAATAGGTCAACCCTTTCAGCGTGAGTGCGCTGCGTTGCAGATACGCCCGCCACGGGTGGTCGGGAAAGTTGCCGATGTTGATCCACTGCCGCCAGCACTCGGCGGTGTTCCACATTTTGTCGGCGGCCTCTTCGAAGGTCTGCGGCGCCGGGTGCTTGGACCAACTCAAGGCGACGAAGGCGTTGTCGCCCTCTTTCATTCGGGTGCGTGCCCGCGCTTCTCGGCCCTCCAAACCGATCCGCAGGTTGGTGGTCAACCGCAGGGTCGGATGAACGTCGGAATCTCTAGTGCCCCGGGCGATTGCTTCGCCGTAGCCGTCAGCGGAGTACTCCCAAGTAGCGCCGATGCGGTGGTAGTCGAACGCCGGCTCGCAGCTCATCAGCAGTTCGACGGTCCCGCTGACGCAACGAATGGTGCGCAGCAGGATGTGCTCGGCGTCCCAGTCCATCGGGGTGCGGCGATGCGTTCGTGACCGTCGATCGATGTCATGCCACGGCCCCATCACCAGCGCGTCGCGCACGATCACCCAGCCGGTGTGGGTTTGCCAGGTGGTCTCCATGATCAGGCTGCCGGGCAGATAGCGTCGCGCTGAGGGAACCGACACGCCATATGGCCCCAGCCGGAAATGGCCGGCGCTGCGGTCCAGGATCGCGCCGAACACGCTCGCCGAATCCGGACGCGGCACGCACAGCCACTCCACCGAGCCCGCTGGCGAGATCAGGCAGGTCGTCTCGCAGTCGGACAGAAACGCGTAGTCGGCGATCGGCGGAAACGGGTTTCGCGCCGACCCGCTGGAGGGAGATGGCGCCGGAGGCGCGATGGCAAAGGTCGCGGATTCGCGCGTCTTCGCGGCCTCTTCGGCAGGCTGCGAATGAAGAACCATGTCGACATCATGATGCGCCGACGTGCCCGGCGTCTACCGAAGACACCGCTGGCCAGCAGCAAGCGAGCATCATGGGCATGTTGGCTTCATCGGCCACCCGGAATAGGGTGAGCTCGATGAACGGGATCCTCAGTTGGTGGGACGGCGTCGAGTTGTGGCTGTCGGGGCTGGGGTTCGTCTTGCAGACCATCATCGTGATGCCGGTGGTGCTGGCGTTGGCCTACCTCATCGCGGTGGTGTTGGACGCGCTGCTGGGCTACGGCATACGGCTAGTGGGGCGCGTTCGCCACAGCGACGAAGAACCCGGATGACCAGAAAGACGGGTATGCCGCGATCTCAGGTGACGTTGGTGCTGGTCATTTTGGTGGTGCTGGTCATCGTCGCGTGGTTGTTAAGCCACTGACCTGCGTTGGCCGAACTGCGAGCAGGCCGGATTCTGTTAGGCTTCCGCCATGCACGCGGCGTCCGGCAACAGCGAGTGCCATATCTTGGCACTTATTGCCGTCGGCGGTTGCGCTGTGGCTGACGTGCACTGTTGTAGCTGACTTCCTCCCCGCGCGCGGTCGGGTGTCGGTGGGATTCTCCCAACTGCTGACCTTGCCCTTCTGTAGCGACGGGACTGGTTATCTGTTAATCCGCCACCGAAAGGTCGATCATTGCTCGACGACGTCAGGGGGCCCGCGCGTTGGCGCCACCTTGTCGGGTTGACCGTCGCCGCTAGCGTCATCGCGGCGTGTCACGGTGGCGCGAGCGACGTGGTCGGCGGTGGCGGACCGGTCAACGCGAAGACGAGCATCACGCTGGTCGCCTATTCGGCTCCAGAGCCGGGCTGGAGCAAGGTGATTCCGGCGTTCAACGCCTCGCAAGAAGGTAACGGCGTGCAGGTGATCACCTCGTACGGCGCCTCGGGTGACCAGTCACGCGGCGTTGTCGACGGCAAGCCCGCCGATCTCGTCAACTTCTCGGTTGAGCCCGACATCGCCCGACTCGTCAAGGCCGGCAAGGTTTCCAGCGATTGGAACAAAGACGCCACGAAAGGTATCCCGTTCGGGTCGGTGGTGACCCTGGTGGTGCGGCCGGGTAATCCGAAAAACATCAAGGACTGGGACGACCTGCTGCGCCCCGGCGTGGAAGTCATCACGCCCAGCCCGCTCAGCTCAGGTTCGGCGAAGTGGAATTTGCTTGCCCCGTACGCCGTCAAGAGCGGCGGCGGGCATAACCCCCAGGCGGGCATTGACTTCATCAACAAGCTGGTCGGTCAGCACGTCAAGCTGCGCCCCGCATCCGGGCGCGAGGCCACCGATGTGTTCGTCCAAGGCAGCGGTGACGTGCTGATCAGCTACGAGAACGAAGCGATCGCCACCGAGCGCCAAGGCAAGCCAGTCACCCATCTCAACCCGTCGCAGACATTCAAGATCGAAAACCCTGTTGCGGTGGTGACCAGCAGCGCCCACCTGGATGCCGCCACCGCGTTCAAGAACTTCCAGTACACGGCCCAGGCCCAGAAGCTTTGGGCAGCAGCCGGATTCCGGCCGGTCGACCCCGCCGTCGCCGCTGATGTGCGCAGTCAGTTCCCGATGCCGACCAAGCTGTGGACAATCGCTGATCTCGGTGGCTGGGACACCGTGGATCCGCAACTGTTCGACAAGAGCTCTGGCAGCGTCACCAAAATCTACATGCAGGCCACCGGATGACGACGGCGATAACACGCGAGGTGACCGGACCCACGCTTGGCGGCGGCGCACCGGGGCCCAGGGGGCGCCGCAGCGGCACGTCGCTGCGGGTCGGCGTGGCAATGGTGTGGCTTTCGGTGATCGTGCTGCTGCCGTTGGCCGCGATCTTCTGGCAATCAGCCGGTGGCGGCTGGCGGGCGTTCTGGCTTGCGGTTACCTCGAATGCCGCGCTGGAGTCTTTCCGGGTGACCCTGACCATCTCCGCGGGCGTCACAGTCCTCAACATGATTTTCGGCTTGTTGGTCGCATGGGTGCTGGTACGCGACGACTTCCCGGGCAAGCGCCTCGTCGACGTCATCATTGATCTGCCGTTCGCCTTGCCGACGATTGTCGCCAGCCTGGTGCTGCTGGCTCTCTACGGGACCAACAGCCCGGTCGGCCTGCACTTGCAGCACACCGGATGGGGTGTTGGCGTGGCGCTGGCGTTCGTCACGCTGCCGTTCGTGGTGCGAGCCGTCCAGCCGGTGCTGCTGGAAATCGACCGCGAGACCGAGGAGGCGGCCGCGTCGCTGGGCGCCAGGAACGCGACAATCTTCACAGCTGTCGTGCTGCCCTCTTTGACTCCGGTTTTGTTGACCGGTGCGGGGCTAACGTTTGCGCGGGCGATCGGCGAATTCGGGTCGGTAGTGCTGATCGGTGGGGCGGTGCCCGGCAAAACCGAGGTGTCCTCACAATGGATCCGGACCCTCATTGAAAACGACGACCGTACCGGTGCCGCTGCAATATCGATTGTGCTGCTTGCTATCTCGTTTGTCGTGTTGTTCGTTCTGCGGATCCTCGGGTCGCGCGCGGCTAAACGCGAGGAGTTGGGAGCATGACGACATCGGCCCCGGTTCGCTACCTTATCCGCTTTCTTGCCCTGGCCTATGTGTTGGTGCTGCTCGTCGTTCCCGTTGGGCTGATCTTGTGGCGGACCTTCGCGCCCGGCTTCGGCCAATTCTTCGCCTGGGTCAGCACACCGGCGGCGGTGTCGGCACTGAATTTGTCGCTGTTGGTGGTGGCGATCGTGGTGCCGCTCAACGTGATCTTCGGGATCCCGACCGCACTGATGCTGGCGCGCAACCGGTTCCGCGGCAAAGGGGTGCTGCAGGCGATCATCGACCTGCCGTTCGCGGTCTCGCCGGTCGTTGTCGGCGTGGCGCTGATCGTGCTGTGGGGATCCGCCGGGCTGCTGGGCTTCGTCGAGAAGGACTTCGGCTTCAAGATCATCTTCGGGCTGCCCGGCATCGTGCTCGCCAGCGTCTTCGCCACGCTGCCATTCGTGGTGCGCGAAGTCGAGCCGGTGTTGCACGAATTGGGCACCGATCAGGAGCAGGCGGCCGCAACGCTGGGTTCCGGTTGGTGGCAGACATTTTGGCGGATCACACTGCCG
>NZ_JBAPPI010000624.1:0-4270 GCF_049280035.1 Mycobacterium sp.
CGGTGAACGGCAGGACGGTCTGGGTGTTCGACCCGGCCGCCAACTTCACAACGTTGCTGGTGTCGTGGTCGGTGACGTAGACGTTGCCGGCGTTGTCCACCGCCACACCCCAGGGCAGAGTGACGCCGGTGAACGGCAACACGGTCTGAGCGTTCGACCCGGCCTCCAGCTTCACCACCCGATGGTTGTCGGAGTCAGCGACGTAGACGTTGCCGGCGGTATCCACCGCCACGCCATCCGGGTCGTTCAGTCCGGTGAACGGCAACTCAGTCGGGGTGTTCGTCCCGGCCTGCAGCTTCACCACCCTGTTGTTGCCCCGGTCGGCGACAAATACGCTGTCGGCGCTATCCACCGCGATGCCCTCGGGGTAATTGAGGCCGGTGAACGGCACCGGCGTGACGGCGTTTGACCCGGCCGCTAGTTTCACCACCCGGTTGTTGAAGTCGGTGACGTACACGGTGCCGGCGCTATCTACCGCGACCCCCTGGGGTTCGTACAGGCCGGCGAACGGCAGCACCGTCGGCTTGGTCGACCCGGAGGCCAACTCCACCACGCGGCCGTACATCGCTTCGCTGGCGACGTACACGTTGCCGGCGGAGTCCAGCGCCACTCCTCCGGGGGAGAGGCGGAAGTCAAGGCCGTTGAACGGCAGCACATTTTGTCCGCACGCCGGCGATGATGGCGAACGCGGCCACGCAATCGCGGCCACGACGGCAGTGGTCAGTAGGAGGGCGGCGGCGCCAATCAACATCCACCGCTTGCGGTTGTTGCGGCGCTCGGGGGTGCTGGGTGCGAGGTCGGGCGGTGGTGGGCCGCTGGGCCGTGCGCCGGGCGGCGGCCAGCTTGCGGTGCCGTTGGCGGCTGGCACGGGGCGCGCCATCGTCTCATCGGCGGCGGCGTCCGGCTGCAGGATGCTTACGGCCTGATGCTGCTCGGGTTCGGTGAGCGCATTCAGCGCGGCGTTGGCCAGCTCACCGGCACTGCGGTAACGCTCGTCCGGGTTTTTGGCCATCCCGGTGGCGATCACCTGATCGATCGCCGCCGGCACCTGTCCGGGTCGCAGCTGGCTGGGCCGCGGGGGTGGCTCCATCAGGTGTGCGGCCAGCAGCCGTTCGATGCTGTCGTCTCCAAATGGCGGTGAGCCGGTCAGACACTCTTCCAGCACACAGGCCAGCGCGTACACATCGGAGCGATAGGTGACTCCATTGCCGGTGAACCGCTCCGGCGCCATGTATTTGTAGGTCCCCATCGCCATCCCGGTCTGGGTCAACCCCGGGTCAGTAGTGGCCCGGGCAATCCCGAAATCCACCAGATACGCAAAATCATCGGAGGTGACCAGAATGTTCTCCGGTTTGACATCGCGATGCGTCACCCCGCTGGCATGTGCGGCGTCCAGCGCGGACGCGACTTGGCGCACAATGGCCACCGCCCGCGGCGGACTCAGCGCCCCATCCGCTTTGAGCATCGCCGCCAAACTGGTGCCCTCAATGAGCCGCATTTCCAGGTACAGCTGCCCATTGATCTCGCCGTAGTCATGAATCGGCACCACGTGCGGTTCGCTCATCCGCCCCGCCGCATCAGCTTCACGCTGCATCCGGGCGCGAAACGTCGGATCGTCGGAGAACTGTGGCGAGATCAGCTTCAGCGCCACCACCCGGCCCTTGCGGGTGTCCTCGGCCGCATACACCTCTCCCATCCCCCCACGACCCAGCAGCCGCATTAACCGGTACGGCCCAAACCATGACCCCAACTCGCTGCCGCTCATCGCCAAGCTCCCTTCAGTTAAGAGATGGCATTAACTGCCGCAGTCAGTTTCGACTGGAACGAGCTCGGCAGGGGAATGGACCCATACTGGTCCAAACCATCCTGGCCAGGACCAATTGCGGCCTGCATGAACGCCTTTACGGCCGTGCCGGTCGCGGCATCCGGATAGTTCGAGCAAACGATTTCATAGGTTGCCTCGACGATCGGGTAGGCACCGGCCTGCGTGGGCTTATAGAACGACGACGTGTCCACCACCAGGTCGTTGCCCTGCCCGGTGATCTTTGCCCCGGCGATCGTCTTGCTGACCGAGTCTTTCGTGATCGTCACCGGGTCCGGGCCCGCTGACGTGATGATCTGGGCCATGTTCAACTGTTTGCCCACCGCGAAGGACCACTCGTTATAGGTGATCGACCCGTCGGTGTTCTGCACGGCCGCCGATGAGCCATTGTCCCCGGCGGCGCCATCGCCGACACCCCCAAGGAACGTCTGGCTGCTGCCTTTACCCCACGCACCGTTCGATGCGGCATCGAGATATTTCTGGAAGTTCGATGAGTTCGCGGATTGGTCGCTGCGGAAGATGACGTGAATCGGCGTTGAGGGCAGGTTGGTACCTGCGTTGAGCGCCGCGATCGTCGGGTCGTTCCAGGTGGTGATGCCGCCGTTGAAGATCTTCGCGATCGTGGGCGCGTCAAGATTCAGCGAACTCACTCCGGCGACATTGTAGGTGATCGCGATCGGTTCAAACACCGTCGGCAGGTCCCACGCCGGCGAACCGCACCGCTGCGCCGCGCGCTCGGGCTGACCCTTCGACGGGTTCAACGGATCGCCAGAGCCCGCCAGATCGGTTTCGTTACTGACGAAGTCCTTCACCCCGGCGCCGGAGCCGTTTGCGTTGTAATCCAGCGTGTAGCCCGGGCACGCCCGGATGTAGGCGTAGACGAATTGCTCGATCGCGTTCTCTTGTGCGGTCGCGCCGCTGGCTTTGAGTTTCTTCTTGCCGCCACAACTGATTGGTGTCGACGAGGCATTAGATCCAGAAGTTGATGACGAAGTACTTGTGTTGCCACCGCATGCCGCTAACGTCATTGCGCCGACGACAATCAGGCTGACTGCCGCGCCAGCTCGGTTGACCTTCACAGGAACTCCTCTGACGAATCAGGGCGACGGAGAGCTCCGCCGCCGAGGGAGCCCCCCGCAGTACACGTTCCGTCACAGATGGACGTCACTTGCCTGGCAACGAACACGTGAGCCTGGCTACATAAAAGCTTTTCAAGATGGGCTGATTGTAAGCAAAACCTCTGAAAATCAACAGAAAAGATGAGCGCCACCTGTGAAGATAGGTAGTGAGTTAGCAGCGCCTATGAAAATGGGCAGAGGGTGCGGACGCTCGACTCTTAGTCGGCGCACCGCAGTAACGTGATGGGGTGTTGATGGTCCCACAACAAGTCAGCGCCGGAACGGATGACGTTGATCTGGATGCCGCTGCCCCTGTTATACGTGCGGTGAACCTTACCCTGGGTTTCGGCGCCACAACTGTGCTCGACGAGGTAAGCCTCGACTTTCCCGCATGTACCGTCACCTCCTTGTTGGGACCGACCGGGTCCGGTAAGACGACCTTCCTGCGGACCTTGAATCGGATGAACGACAAAGTGTCCGGATACCGCTACAGCGGTGATGTCCTGTTGGGTGGACGCAGCATCTTCAAAAGCCAAGACCTGATGGGATTTCGCCGCAGGGTCGGCATGCTGTTCCAGCGTCCCAATCCATTCCCGATGTCAATCCTAGACAATGTCGTTGCGGGTCTGCGCGCACATAAGCTGGTGTCCCGCAAGGACTTTAAGAGCGTTGCGCAGGCTCGCCTGGCCGAGGTCGGCCTCTGGGACGCGGTTAAGGATCGACTCGGTGATTCGCCATTCCGGCTCTCCGGTGGTCAACAACAATTGTTGTGCCTGGCCCGTGCGCTTGCGGTGAACCCGGAGGTCCTGCTGCTCGACGAGCCAACCTCATCGCTGGACCCGGCCACAACCGAGAAAATCGAAGAGCTCATTCGATCGCTGACCGACCGGCTCACCGTGATCATGGTGACGCACGATCTTGCCCAGGCCGCCCGCATCGGCGACCGGACCGCCTTGTTCTTTGACGGCAGGTTGCTGGAGGACGGGCCCACCGAACAGCTGTTCTTATCGCCGAAGCATGCGGAGACCGTGCGCTATGTCTCTGGACTGTTTGGCGACCGCCATCTTCTGCGTGTGGTCGTCGGGGCCACAGACGCCAACGATGGAAAGAAAGGTGAGTGAGGGCCGTGAAAATCTCTCTGCGTACCCTGCTGGTTGCGGTGCCATTGGTCCTGGTCGCCGCGGCCTGCGGTTCGAACTCAACAGGTGGTTCGTCCAACCCCGGGGCTAGCACCGGCAGCGTCGCGACCACGCCCGCGACGTCGAAGGTGGCCTTGTCGGAGACCGGTGCCACTGAGCTGTACCCGCTGATGAATGAGTGGGTTCCCGCT